>CAXTUQ010000326.1:0-7031 GCA_964247405.1 uncultured Acetobacteraceae bacterium | reverse complement strand
CCACGGCGGCGCGCAAGGCCACCACCGGCCGCAACCCCCGCACCGGCGAGGAGATCAAGATCGCCGCCTCCACCTCCATCAAGTTCAAGCCCGGCAAGGCGCTCAAGGACAGCGTCGCGGGCTGACGCGCCTTCCCGGCCCCCGCCGACACCGGGGCCGGCCACGGCAGGCGGTTAGCTCAGCGGTAGAGCGTCTCGTTTACACCGAGAGGGTCGGCGGTTCGAAACCGTCACCGCCCATACCTGAGGCCGGGTCGTTCAAGTCTGCGCCCGAACAGGCCCAATACGCCGCGTGGTGGCTTGACGTGGCGGTGCGTGCGCCGTAGATCGTGCGCCCTGCCGCTGCGGGAGTAGCTCAGTTGGTTAGAGCGCCGGCCTGTCACGCCGGAGGTCGCGGGTTCGAGCCCCGTCTCTCGCGCCAGCAGCGGATCACTTTGAAGACATAGTGGCCTGAGGCGGCGCCATCCGGATCGGGACGGCGTGGAGGACGGGCCGGAGTAAGGGCTGGTCGCTGAGCTTTTGTGGCGCTGGCGGCAGATGCGTCTTGCCCCTATATCGGGTCGCGGCGCACCATGGCGTCCCAGCCCCGAGGTCCCGACATGCCGCTGCTTTCCGAATATTTTCCGATTCTGGTGTTCCTCGCCATCGGCGGCGTGATCGCGATGGCCATGGTGGGCGGCTCGCTGCTGGCGGCGCAGCAGAAGCCGTATGCCGAGAAGCTCTCGCCCTACGAATGCGGGTTCGAGCCGTTCGACGACGCGCGGCGCAAGTTCGACGTGCGGTTTTACCTCGTGGCAATTCTGTTCATCATCTTCGACCTTGAGGTCGCCTTTCTGTTTCCCTGGGCCGTAAGTCTTTCGGATATTGGGGTTTTCGGGTTCCTGTCGATGCTCGGGTTCCTTGCAGTCCTGACGGTCGGCTTTATCTATGAGTGGTGCAAAGGCGCGTTGGAATGGGAGTAGTCTCGCGATGAGTGCGACGACGATTGGTGGCGTGCAGCCCGGCCTGGACGGCCCCGCCTGGAACCGGGAGGCGCTGGCGCCCGGGCCGGAGCAGGACGCGGTGATTAAGGGCATCACGGGCGAAGTGGCCGACAAGGGCTTCGTGGTGGCAAACCTCGACAAGGTGGTCAACTGGGCGCGCACCGGCAGCTTGTGGCCGATGACGTTCGGCTTGGCGTGCTGCGCGGTTGAGATGATCCATGCCTACATGCCGCGCTACGACCTGGACCGCTTCGGCATCATTCCCCGGGCCAGCCCGCGGCAGTCGGACGTGATGATCGTCGCCGGCACCTTGACCAACAAGATGGCTCCGGCGCTCCGCAAGGTTTACGACCAGATGCCGGAGCCGCGCTGGGTCATCAGCATGGGAAGCTGCGCCAACGGCGGCGGCTACTACCACTACAGCTACTCGGTGGTGCGCGGCTGTGACCGCATCGTGCCGGTTGACGTGTATGTGCCGGGCTGCCCGCCCACGGCGGAGGCGCTGGTTTACGGGATCATGCAGTTGCAGAAGAAGATCCGCCGGACCGGGACAGTTTTGCGTGGCTGACGGCGCCCTGCCCGAGACGGCGCCGGCGCTTACCGGCCCGGCGCTGCTGGGGCAGCAGGCCAGCACTTTGCCCGGCGTCGTGCGCGGCGGCCTGGAAGGGGGCGAGGTCGTGCTGCATGTCGGCCGGGCCGATTTGCTGGCGGTGCTGACGGTATTGCGGGACGATGCCCGGTTCTCCTGCGAGCAGCTCATGGAGCTGTGCGGAGTGGATTGGCCGGAGCGTCCGAAGCGGTTCGACGTGGTTTACATGCTGCTTTCGGTGTCGTTGAACCACCGCGTGCGCGTCGTGGTGCCGACCGGTGCCGAGACGCCGATGCCCAGCGTCCACAAGCTTTGGCCCGTGGCGACATGGTTCGAGCGCGAAGCCTGGGACCTGTTCGGCATCACCTTCGCCGATCAGCCCGACCTGCGCCGCATCCTGACCGATTACGGCTTCAGCGGCCACCCGCTTCGCAAGGACTTCCCGCTGACCGGCTACGTCGAGGTCCGCTATGACGAGGACCAGAAGCGCGTGGTGAACGAGCCGGTGACGCTAACCCAGGATTTCCGGAACTTCGATTTCGTCTCGCCCTGGGAGGGCATGGTCACGCTGCCCGGCGACGAGAAGGCCCACACCGACCGCCAAAAGGCCGCAGCCGAGAACACGGTTGCGATGAAGGCGGGTGCCATGAAGGACAGCAAGTGATGCCAGACGATGTCCGCATCCACGGTTTCGAAGGCACCCACCCGACCACGCCGGGCGAGGAGAAGGTCAGTACGACCAAGGTGATCGAGGTTGACAACCACACCATCAACTTCGGCCCGCAGCACCCGGCGGCGCACGGCGTGCTGCGCCTGATCCTGGAGATGGACGGGGAGGTGGTGGAACGCGCTGACCCGCATATCGGCCTGCTGCACCGCGGCACCGAGAAGCTGATCGAGCACAAGACCTATCTGCAGGCGCTGCCGTACTTCGACCGCCTGGACTACGTCAGCCCGATGTGCATGGAGCACACCTGGATTCTGGCGCAGGAGAAGCTGCTCGGCATCGCGGCGCCGGAGCGCGGGCGTTGGATCCGCACGATGTTCGCCGAGATCACCCGCGTGCTGAACCACCTGCTGAACGTGACGACCTATGCGCTCGACGTGGGTGCGATCACGCCAAGCCTGTGGGGTTTCGAGGAGCGCGAGAAGCTGCTGCGCTTCTACGAGGAGGTGTCCGGCGCGCGCTACCACAGCAACTACTTCCGCGTCGGCGGCGTGGCCCGCGACATGCCGGCCGGGCTGGCCGAGCAGATCGCCGCCTGGGCCGACACGTTCCCGAAGTTCATCGACGAGCTGGAGCAGTTGCTGACCAGCAACCGCATCTGGAAGCAGCGCACCGTCGATATCGGCGTCATGTCGCCGGAGGAAGCGTTGGCCTGGGGGTTCAGCGGCCCGCCGCTGCGCGCCAGCGGGGTGCCGTGGGACCTGCGCAAGTCGCAGCCCTACGACATGTACGAGCACGTCGAGTTCGACATCCCCGTGGCGCGCAACGGCGATTGCTATGACCGCTATTTGGTCCGCATGGCTGAGATGCGGCAGAGCGTATACATCATCCAGCAATGCCTGGAGCGGATGCAGCCCGGCCCGGTCAAGATCGAGGATCGCAAGTTCACCGCGCCGCGCCGCAAGGAGATGAAACGCTCGATGGAGGCGTTGATCCACCACTTCAAGCTGTACACGGAGGGGTATCACATCCCCGCCGGGGCGACCTACACGGCGACGGAAAGCCCCAAGGGCGAGTTCGGGGTGTATCTGGTCGCGGACGGCAGCAACCGCCCATACCGCTGCAAGATCCGCCCGACCGGCTTCTCCCACCTGCAAGCCATCGAGCACATGTCCAAGCGCCACATGCTGGCCGACGCGGTGGCCATCATCGGCTCCATCGACGTCGTGTTCGGCGAGATCGACCGGTAGCCATGTCAGAGAATCTTGGAGGGCCGCACGGGTCCCAGGTCGGCCTTGGCACGGCGGAGAACATCGGCGATGGGTCGAGCGGGGAAGGGGCCACGCAGCCGACCCACTTCGCCTTCGATAAGGCGAGCGAGGCGGAAATCGCCGCCATCCTGACCAAATATCCGCCTAGCCGGAAAGCGAGCGGCGTGCTGCCGCTGCTGTACGTCGTGCAGGGGCAGATGCGGCGGCAGACCGGCAGTGCCTGGGTGCCGCGCGTGGCGATGGACGTGGTGGCGGCCCGGTTGGAAGTGCCGCCGATCCGCGTGTATGAGGTCGCGACCTTCTACCTGATGTTCAACACCAACCCGGTCGGGCGCTACCATCTCCAGGTGTGCGGCACCACGCCGTGCTGGCTGCGCGGCTCGGAGGAGGTCACGCGGGCCTGCCGGGACGAGACGGGCATCAAGGGCTGGCGGCAGACCAGCGACGACGGGATGTTCACCATGTCGGAGGTCGAGTGCCTTGGCGCCTGCGTGAACGCCCCGATCCTGCAGGTGGACGACGATTACTACGAGGATCTCGACTACGACCGCACCGTGGCACTGTTGCGGGCGCTGCGCCGGGGCGAGAAGCCGCAGCCGGGGTCGGTGATCGGGCGTATCACCTCGGCGCCCGAGGGCGGGCCGACGACCTTGAACACGATACCGATTGCGGGGGAGTAGCACCGATGCTCGCCGACCAGGACCGAATTTTCACCAACCTCTACGGCCAGCATGACTGGACGCTGGAGGGCGCCCGCGCCCGCGGCGATTGGGACGGGACGGCCGCGATCATCACCCGCGGGCGCGACGCGATCATCGAGGAGATGAAGGCATCGGGGCTGCGCGGGCGCGGCGGCGCCGGGTTCCCGACGGGCATGAAGTGGTCGTTCATGCCGAAGCAGGCGCCGCCGGACGGGCGGCCCAGCTACCTCGTCGTCAACGCCGACGAGAGCGAGCCGGGCACCTGCAAGGACCGCGACATCCTGCGCCATGACCCGCACAAGCTGATCGAGGGCTGCCTGATCGCGTCCTTCGCGATGGGCGCGTCAGTCTGTTATATTTACGTTCGCGGCGAGTACTACAACGAGACCTGCAACTTGCAGGCGGCGGTCGATCAGGCCTACGCGGCCAACCTGCTGGGCAAGAACGCGGCCGGGTCGGGGTATGACTTTGACCTTTACGTGCACCGCGGCGCCGGCGCCTACATCTGCGGCGAGGAAACGGCGCTGCTGGAAAGCCTGGAAGGCAAGAAGGGGATGCCACGGCTCAAGCCGCCGTTCCCGGCGGCGGTGGGGCTGTATGGCTGCCCGACCACGGTGAACAACGTCGAGACCATCGCGGTGGTGCCGACCATCCTGCGCCGGGGCGGAGCGTGGTTCTCGGCGCTCGGTCGTCCCAAGAATTCCGGCACCAAGATCTTCTGCATCAGCGGCCATGTGAACAAGCCGTGCAACGTGGAGGAGGAGCTGGGCATCCCGCTCCGCGAGCTGATCGACACCTATGCCGGCGGCGTGCGTGGGGGCTGGGACAACCTGCTCGCGGTGATCCCCGGCGGGTCCAGCGTGCCGCTGATCCCCAAAGACGTCTGCGACACCGTGCTGATGGACTTCGACAGCCTGCGCGACGTGAAGTCGGGCCTCGGCACGGCGGGCGTCATCGTCATGGACAAGTCCACCGACGTGATCCGCGCCATCGACCGGCTGGCGCAGTTCTACAAGCATGAAAGCTGCGGACAGTGCACGCCGTGCCGGGAGGGCACCGGCTGGATGATGCGGGTGATGCACCGCATGGTGCAGGGCCGGGCGGAACTTGACGAGATCGATACCTTGGAAAAGGTGACGAAGCAGATCGAGGGGCACACGATCTGCGCGCTGGGCGACGCGGCGGCCTGGCCGATCCAGGGCCTGATCCGGCACTTCCGCCCGGTGATGGAGGAGCGCATCGCCCAATACAAGGCCGCGCGGGCGCCGCGGCCATTGCCGATGGCGGCCGAATAAGGCGCTGCGGGTCCACCAGGTTCAAAGAAAGACAGCGTAATGGCCAAGTTGACTGTGGATGGGACCGAGGTCGAGGTCCCGAACGGCGCGTCGGTCCTGCAAGCCTGCGAGGCTGCGGGCGTCGAGATCCCGCGCTTCTGCTACCACGAGCGGCTGTCTGTCGCCGGGAACTGCCGCATGTGCCTGGTGGAAGTGGAGAAGGCGCCGAAGCCGGTCGCGAGCTGCGCTTACCCCGTGGCGGACGGCATGGTGGTCAAGACCGACACGCCCGTGGTGCGCCAGGCGCGCCGCGGCGTGATGGAATTCCTGCTGATCAACCATCCGCTTGACTGCCCGATCTGCGACCAGGGCGGCGAGTGCGACCTGCAGGACCAGGCGTATTCCTACGGCATGGACCATTCCCGCTTCGCCGAGAACAAGCGGGCGGTGAAGGACAAGTTCCTGGGGCCGTTGGTCAAGACGTTCATGACCCGCTGCATCCACTGCACCCGCTGCATCCGGTTCAGCAGCGAGGTCGCCGGGGTGGCGGAGATGGGCGCCACTTCGCGCGGCGAGAACATGGAGGTCGGCACCTACATCGAGAAGGCGCTGACCAGCGAGCTGTCCGGCAACCTCATCGACATCTGCCCGGTCGGCGCGTTGCTGAACAAGCCTTACAGCTTCACCGCCCGGCCTTGGGAGCTGCGCAAGACCGACAGCGTCGATGTGCACGACGCGCTGGGCGCGAACATCCGGGTGGATGCCCGCGGCTCCGAGGTGCTGCGCATCCTGCCGCGCATCAATGACGACGTGAACGAGGAGTGGCTGGGCGACAAGTCCCGGTTCAGCCATGACGGGCTGAAGCGCCGCCGCCTCGACAAGCCCTGGGTGCGCCAGGACGGCAAGCTGCGCCCGGCGAGCTGGCCGGAGGCGTTCGGCGCCATCGCCGCCAAGCTGAAGGACCTGCCCGGCGACCGCATCGGCGCGGTGGCGGGCGACCTGTGCGACGCCGAGAGCATGATGGCGCTGAAAGATTTGATGGCCTCGCTCGGCTCGCAGAACCTGGATTGCCGGCAGGACGGCGCGGCGCTGGAAGGCGGGCGGCGGGATTTCTACACGTTCAACACGACAGTGGCCGGTATTGAGGATGCGGACGCCATCCTGCTGATCGGCAGCAACCCGCGGCGGGAGGCGCCGGTGCTGAACGCCCGTATCCGCAAGCGGCTGAACGGGGGCGGCTGCCCCGTCGCCTATGTCGGGCAGCCGGCGGACCTGACCTACGCGGCGCGGCACCTCGGCGATGGCGTGACCGCCATCGAGGATGCGGCCGAGATGCTGCGCGGCGCCAAGCGGCCCATGGTGATCGTCGGGCAGGGCGCGCTGCGCCGCCCGGACGGCGCCGCGGTGCTGGCGGCGGCCTGGGCGCTCGCCGCCTCGGTCGGCGCGCTGACGCCCGAATGGCACGGCTTCAACGTGCTGCACACCGCCGCCGCGCGGGTCGGCGCGCTCGACCTCGGCTTCCTGCCGGGGCCGGGCGGCAAGGCGTT
>CAXTUQ010000325.1:0-7039 GCA_964247405.1 uncultured Acetobacteraceae bacterium | reverse complement strand
GCCGCGACCACGTCCATGCCGTTCTGCGCGGCAAACTGGGCGTACCGATCCCGCTGGGCATCCAGTCCTAGCCCGGACCGTCCCTGCCGTTCGGTGGAGACGCGGTAGTAGGCGACGACGGGCTGCATTGCTGCCCAGCTTGGGCCGATTCTGTCCCTTGTAGCAAGAGGCCAAACCACGGCGTAGAGCAGGGCCGTGGTGAGGTACTTGGTCGTGTTGTACGCCTTGGCCCGGATCACCAGCACGCCTTGGACATGTGCGGCGATGCCTTTGCCGATCGCCTTGACGCTTTCGCTCTGCGCCTGCGCCAGCTCGATCTCGGCTTTGGCGATGAACTGATCCGCCTTGCGCACCTCGGCCTGGGCGCGGGCGGCCTCCGCCTCGGCCGTGGCCTTCGCCCTCTCGATCAGCATCCGGAGCTGCTCCTCGCGTCCCTCCTCCATGACGTAGAGCGCGTTCAGCACGTCCTTCTGCGCCGCCACCCATGCTCCCAGCGGCCCATCCGGAAAGATGCGCTCCGCCTTGGCCGCCGCATCCAGGTTGTCGATCGCCGTCCGTAGCCGGTCCGTCGAGGCCGTGAACCGCACCGAGGGCGGCAGCGTGCTGCCGTCCCGTTGCGCCGTGCCCCCGCTCACGGCAGCACCCCCGTGACTGTCATGCCCTGACGGTCCCATCAGGCCCGTTCAGCCAAGACCCAACGGTTGTTGCCGTGGTCCCCGCCAATGTCTTGGCGGCAGGCTCGTCGGCCGTGCTGGTGTCTTCTTTGCTGTCCATGGGATCTTCTATGGCCGTGTCCGCCCCGCCCTGCAGGGTCGCTTTCACTGCATGGGGCATTCGGACGCGAGTGCATCACGTCATGATCAGCCGGCAGCGGCGGCGGTGGGCGGTGCCAGGCGGAGGGCGTCGGCACGGGCACCGGCGTGGGACCGAACAGCCGCCCGACAGGCCCAGCTTCGTGCGTCACTCACCGGCTGCCCCAGATCTCCTGGGCAACGGCAGCCAGCGGCACCGGCGGAGCTGGGATCGCCGGGACCGGCTGGCAGTCGATGCCGGCCCGGTTCAGCAACCCGGCCAGCAGCGTCGCTTCCGGCAGCGGAGCCGACCTGTCCGCCGGCGCCGTCCCGAACAGCAGCACCGGCGCGTCCAGCTTGCGCGCCAGCTCCACCACCGACGCCGCCTCGCCGGAGGACGGCGACATCACGGCCACCGTCACCCGGTGCGGTCCGCGCTCCACGCGCTCCGGCAAGGCCAGCACCGCAAAGCCCAATGCTTCCCGGTCGAGAACCACCACGCGCGCCTGCGACGCCATCGCCTCCGCCAGCGCCTCGCCCGCGTCGCCCGCCCTCCGCGCGGCGGCGAGCCGCACGTGTGGCAGCAGCGCTTCCGTCAGGTCGGGGTTCTCGCCGATCACCACGACGGCTGCGGCACCGGCAGGAACAGGCGTCTTGGCCAGCGACTTGCCGGCGATGAACAGCGCCTGCGCCTCGTCCTCGATGCCGGGATCGGAGACCACGACCAGCTTGGGGGAGCCGACCACGACACGCGCCGCCGCCTTGGGATGCAGCGGCCGCCGTGCCCACACCGGCTTGGCGTCGAGCCCGGGGCCATACAGCTCACGCACGATCCCGTTGGCCTCCTCGGGCGTGCGGGCCGGGTGGACGGCATAGCGGCCCCGGTGCAGCGCCGCGCGCGCTTCGGCCGGAAGCCGCTGCACCAGCGCCGACGGCAGCGTGAGGACCGAGACGCCCCCCACGTCCGGCCACGGGGTGGCCACCAGCCGGTGACACGCCTCGGCGATGCCGCCCGCGAGCCGGGCCGGTCGCACGGCGCAGGGCGGGCGCAACGATGGAAGTCCCGAGGTCATCGAAGCGTCCGGGGTCTGGTAGTGGCGTTCGCACTCCCGGAACTCGGCCGCGGTCTCGAACACCGTCCAGGCGACCGCGCGCTGGTAGGGCCAGGCGGGCATCGACGGCGAGAACGGGAACCGCGGAATGCGGACAAGATAAACCCCCGGCGCTCCCATGGACGGCGGCTCGACGACCTGCGCGAAGCCGGGATGGTCGGCCAAGGCCCGGCCGCGGTTGGCGGACCGCCACGCAGCGAAGGTCGCGTCCGTGACCTCCTCCCATGCTGTCCGGACCAGCGCCGGCGGCGCAACCGCGCCATCCGCCAGGCTCTGGAGGGAGCCGATGCAGACCAGCAGCGCAAGCTCCTCCATCCGGCCCGGCGGCGGGGAGGGCAGCAGGATGGCGGACACCTCCGGCAGCTCCGCGGCGTGAAACGTGAACCGCCAAGGGTCCTCCGTCGCTTCGACCCGGCACCGCCCGGCGTCGGATAGCACCCGCAGCATGGCCGCGATCCCGTCAGGCGGGCGCGACACGTCCCGGCCGACCAGCAGCTCGGCGAACTGCGCTTCCAGCGGCCCTCCCGATTGGTAGGCGTCCCAAGCAGAAACGGCTCCGGCCAGCTCGCACCCGATCCTTTCCTCCGGGTCCTCCGCCATGCGGGTAAGGGACTGGCGCACCACGGCGTCGCCCATCCCCTCCACCCCGCGCGGCAGGAGTGCGCAGGCCTTGTGGAACAGCGGCGCCAGGAGGATGGCGCGTTGCTGGCGATCGGCCTGCTGGTCGACCTCAACCATGGGTGCCGCCCGGCGCCCGAGGGGCACGGTCGCTGCTTTGGCCCCGAGGACCACACCAGGGAGGGATGCCTGCCGTCCTCCCGCGGCACGCTGCCCCGCTCACGGCAGCCACCCCGCGCTGCCCACCGTCTGGTGCTCGCCCTCGTGGTCCTCCAGCCAGATCTTGGTCATGAACTGGAGCGTGGGGCCGGCCTTCTGCCCGTCCGGGTCGAGGCGCCCATAGGCGGCGTCATAGAAACCAAACCGGCGCGCCCGCAGCAGGTCGAGGCAGTGCAGCTTGCGCAGCGTCACCGACTTGGTGCCCTCCCTTATCAAAGCCCTGTAGTCGGGGTGCGCGGTGATCGGGTCGAACGCTCCTTCCGAGGTTTCCCCGGAGCGGATCACGCCCTCGTTCAACACCAGCAGGCTGCGGCTGGAGCGCAACGCGCCCGTGCGCATGATCTGCACGACGTGGGCGAGATCCTCGATGTCCGGACCCAGGAAGAAGATCGGCAGCAGGTCCACCCCGAAATCGTCGCAATAGCTCGACAAAGGGAACACCCGCACGAACTCCTGCATCACGCGCTCGCCGCCGCCGAGGTCGATCACGCGGGACACCCCTTCCACGACCATCTGCTCGAATTCCGGGCTCAGCCATTGCTTGTAGTCCGCGGTCTCCTCCGACCGCGGCACGCTCGCCCCGTCCTGGATTGGGCTGCCGTCAGCTGTCTGCGCCGGGTAGAGCGTGGACAGCGTGCGCGAGCGCAGGTCGCCGTCGAGCGGCTTCACCCGCCGGCCCTGGAAGCGGGCGCGCTGGATGTAGAGATCCATGCCCATGCTGCCGCCGAGCCGCCCCCGGCCGAAATGCACCGCGCACACCGGACAGCGGGCCGGGGCAGCCACCACGCCCGCTGACGGCGCACCCTGCGCCGCCATGGGCTCGGTCGGGACGTTGCCGGTGAATCCAGGCGCCGCCTGCGCAGCCGCGGCACCCTCCGCCGCAGCGGCTCTGTTCGTGTCTGTCTTGTTGCTCATGTGCTCTCCTCGAAGTCGCTCGCGTTGCGTGTCGCGAACCGCACGGCGCAGGACAGACAGTCGAAACCTCCGCCTGCGCCGCGTGGACGCCCTCGCTAGGTCAACCATTCGGACGCGAGTCCATCGCTCTTTGTTTGCCGGGTCCCCGCCGCGGTGGTGGCCCGGCGCCTGGAATGGCAAGCCCCTTCAGTCCGCGCCGTCAGTTTGGTTCGAGCGCCATGGAACCGTGCCGGAGAAACCGGGACGGTCGGACAATGCAGGACGGAATTTCTGGACGGATTCCCCCCGGCTTAAGCAGCATACCGGAGCGGTCATCCAGAAAAGGGCGGTTGGGGGGATGGACGCCGGCCGCCTCCGGCAGGAGAAGGACCCATGCCACCGCACGCTGTCGAGCACGTCGCGCTGGAGCAGGTACCCGCCGGGCGCCGGCAGGTTCTCGACGCCCTCATGCAGTTCTACCTGCACGACTTTTCCGGACACGCGCCCTTGGGTAGCGAGCACGGCGAGGTCGATGAGGAAGGGCGGTTCACCTACTCCTTTCTCGACGCCTACTGGCAGGAGCCAGGGCGGGTGCCGTTCCTGGTCCGGGCGGACGGCCGCATCGCGGGGTTCGTGCTCGTGAACCGCTGGTCGGCGCTGGATCGGCCGCTCGACAGCGCGGTCGCCGAGTTCTTCGTGCTGCGCAAATACAGGCTTGCCCGCGTGGGCATGCGCGCGGCGCACCTGATGTTCAGCCGATTGCAGGGCCGCTGGGAGGTGCCCGTCGCGGCCTACAACCAGGAAGCCTTGCTGTTCTGGCGCAGCGTGGTCCGGTCGCTACCGGTCACCATAAAGGAGCACGCCGGCGACGGACGGCGCTGGGCTGGACTTGTGCTGTGCTTCGACACGGAAGCAGGCAGACCGACGCGCCCAAGCCTTTAGCGTCACCGCTGCGGAAACTCCCACGCATCCCCAGCTGGAGGCGCACAGCCGCGCGCGTGATCGCAGCAGGCGCTGCTCGGACAGCAAGTCTTGTCTGAGGGCGCGACCGCATTGGCCGGAAAACCCGGGTTAGAACCGGACTGGGCGACCACTTCGGGGTTGTGCACCAAACCTTCTGATTTCGGTTTTGCCGGATCCAGCACTTTCGGGCTGTTTCCGGGGTGGCCGTGGCTGCACACGAAGCTGAAGGACACCGTTGGCGAAGTCGGAGGCGGCCATTTGTTCAAGGCATCGACGGTCCCGTGGAGCCCCGCATCTCGGGGATCGAGGGTGCGCCGCCGCGGCTCTGGATGAGCTTCCTGCCGGATCGGGCGACTTCGCCAACGGTGTCTGCTGCAAACTTGAGACTGAGCAGCTTCAAATTCTCAAGGTTAGGTGCAGCAACGGATACCAACCACACCAGTTTCACGGTTAAGTGCAGCGCGACAAATGGCCAAAGCCAAACTTAGAAGACAAGCACCACCCGAAGAATCGTCAGCGTGCGGCTCTGAACGAGCCGTGCGACACCTCATTATGCCGCTTCTGCGGTGTCGTGTGGCACTTGGCGTATCGCCTGATACAGCGCTACCCCGACCAGCATAAATACAAGACTTCCAAGCTGCGCCACACTCAATCCTAGCCATGTCACTGTCGCGTCGCCACGCAGAAACTCTAGCCCGAACCGCGCCGCACCATATCCGGTCAAGGCGATCGCTGCACCACCACGTTGCCCTGAGCACAGCCGCCAGAGCAAAAGAGCGACCACCGCTTCATAGGCTGCCGCCGGATGCACTGGCAGCGACCACGCCGCATCCGGTGGGATCAGTCCACAATGCAGTTGCGACCAGAACGCCGACGACTGCCGCACATAGCGGACACCCCACGGCAGGCTAGTCGGCGTTCCGAAGCAGCATCCCGCCAGTAGGCATCCACACCGTGCAATCATGTAGCCGGTGCACGCCGCCGGCAGCACGGCATCAAAATAACGGGAAAAACGCTGCCAGTCCGGCGCAAGTGCGCAGCACACGCCGAGTGCCGCCCCAAGAATGACGCCCATAATGCTTTTGTGACCGTCAACCCAGAACAGCCATTGACTCGACCCTGCTGCTTCTGGCGTGAACAAGCAGCACCACAATCGGCCAGTGATTATACCCCCAACTACAGCGCCCAGACTGGCACGAACGCAGATGTTGATGTCGAAGCCATCCTGCGACGCCGCATAAATTGAAAATACTACGGTAGTAATCAACGCCAGGGCCCAAGCCGTTTCGGCAGCTAACAATAGGGGCATTGCTGTTACCGTGTGCATCCGGCACAGTTACACTGGCTGGGTGGAACATTGTTCCTGATACAATCATCGCGGCAGGCCTGACACCCATACGGGTTGGCACAACCACCAATTACCTCCAGAGCACCGACCGCGCCTGCTAACGACACCGCGAGGCAGAACGCTATTGCCAGCTTCCGACCAGTTCCTCCGCCGATACTTCGCATTGCTTCTCTCCGCTTATATAACGGTCCGTTAATTTAGAACCTATGCCGGTGTCGACCCGGATCGAAGAAATAGATGTTTGTTGAGCGCTGACCAGACTTGGATAGGTCACGATTAAAAGGACTTGGTATTATCCCCGGCCGCGCGTCACTGGCCGTACTCGTACCCGTGCGACATTTGGTGCTGTCGATGTAGCGCGGGAGGCAAGCTGCTCGGTTATCAGTGACACCGCTTGCACCAGTGACGCCACTGGCGCCTCCGCCTCCGCCGTGACTGCAACCCCGGCTGGCTGCATAGCCGCTGAGTTCAACGCCCGCACATACGACATTCCGTGTGAAACGCGTGTCTGCTGCAGGATCTGGTCGGCCCCGGGCAGTTCAGAGGTCACGATTGCCTCGATTTGCTCCAGCACTGCATCCGGCGGCGGCAGATCTATCGGCACCCATGGCACCTGTGGTATTTGCGGGACCGTCGGTTTTACATTGTTCTGTGCAATGATCGCCTCAATCGCCGCCCAACACGCTGCGAGCCGCACATTGTAGTTGTTCTCGATGTCGAAATGCTGACCCTCAAACATCAGAGTAGTCTGTGCTTGTCCAGACAAGCCGGGGATCGGGTTTCCGCGACAGTCGGTGTAGCTCACCAGCAGGTCGAAGCCGTAATTACCGTCTTCCGGCCGATTCCAAATTTGAATCTGTGTCCCGTTGATCGTGTATGCTACCTCCACCGGTGCTGTCATCGACCCAGCACCACTCGCCGCAAACCCATGCGCAGCATTTATATTACTCAGTATCACCGACGTCTTCGATGCTGGCAGCGGCACTGGTGGCGTGTTGCCTACCTGGACGCTAAAACTCGCCTGCAACGGCGCCGGAGCGAGCACGCCCACCAGTGTATAGGTCCCTACCTCCCAGGGCCATTCAGTTCTGATT
>CAXTUQ010000324.1:0-7046 GCA_964247405.1 uncultured Acetobacteraceae bacterium | reverse complement strand
CTAGCCGCGCGGCAACATGCGGGCGAGCACGGCGTCGTGCCACAAATAGCGGTGGACCAGCGCCGCCGCGGCGTGCAGCCCGGCGAGCGCCAGGATCAGCCAGCCAATGGTGGCGTGCACGTCCAGCACCTGGTCCTTCAGCCCGGGATTGCCGGGGTCGTAAGCCGGGATGCTGAACAGGTTGAAGATGCTGTCTCCCCGCGTCCAGACGAGGAACATGCCCACCAGCACCATGGCCGCAAGCAGAGCATACAGGACCCAATGCGTCCCCTTGGCCACGACGTTGACCGCGCCGCGGTCGGCCAGTGGCAGCCGGCGCCCGCCGGTGGCGCGCCACAGCACCCGTGCGGCCAACAATGCCGCCAGCAGGACGCCCACCGTGATGTGCATCGAGCGCGCATCGACCCGCAGCGGGCCGCGCGGAAACCAGTCGATGGTTTGGGCGCCAAGCCATTGGGTGACGACCAGCACGGCCGTTGCCCAATGAAAGAAGATGGTCGTCGCGTCGTATCGCCGTGCATCGGTGCTGACAGGCTGCATGGATCGTCCTTCTTGTGCGCCTGCGATGAGGTGGTCGCGGCAAGCGCCAGCCCATGGCGTCCAGCGCGCCCGGCCAGGAACGTTGGAGCGGGTCCGGGTGGCGGCAAGGGTTGGCTGCGCGGGCGTTGACGAAGAACACTGACGGCCGCGCCACAGCACGTCCCGACTCTGAACCCGAATTTAATGGTCCGGCCGCCCGCCCATGCCAATCGTCGTGGTGTCCATCACAGGAGTGCACCATGGCTGACGCGCCGAGGACGATGACAACAGAGTCCGGCAACCCGGTCGCCAACAACCAGAACTCGCTGACCGCGGGGCCGCGCGGCCCGATGCTGATGCAGGACTTCGCCCTGATCGAGAAGATGGCGCACTTCAACCGCGAGCGCGTGCCGGAGCGCGTGGTGCACGCCAAGGGCTACGGCGCGCATGGCACCTTCACCGTGACCCATGACATCAGCCAGTGGACCCGCGCCAAGCTGTTTGGCCGGGTCGGCAACGCCTGCCCGATGTTCGCCCGCTTCTCCACCGTGGGCGGGGAAAGCGGCTCGGCCAACATCGCCCGCGACCCCCGCGGCTTCTCCATGAAGTTCTACACGGAGGAGGGCAACTGGGACCTCGTCGGCAACAACACGCCGATCTTCTTCATCCGCGACCCGCTGAAGTTCAGCGACTTCATCCGCACGCAGAAGCGCGACCCCGGCACCCACCTCAAGCCGCATTGGCGCCGTTGGGACTACTGGGGCCTGTCGCCCGAGGCGATCCACCAGGTGATGATTTTGTACTCGGACCGCGGCACGCCGTACTCCGCACGCTTCATGCACGGCTACGGCAGCCACACCTTCAGCTTCTGGAACGCGGGCGGCGAGCGGTTCTGGGTCAAGTTCCACATGATCAGCCAACAGGGCATCAAGAACGCGACCGATGCCGAGGCGACACGCATCATGGGCGAGAACCCCGACAGCTCCACGAAGGACCTGCACGACGCCATCGCCGCCGGCGACTTCCCGCGCTGGACCATGAAGGTGCAGGTCATGCCGGAGCGGGAGGCCGAGACCTACAAGTGGAACCCGTTCGACCTCACCAAGGTCTGGCCGCACAGCGACTACCCGCTGCACGAGGTCGGCGTGATGGAGCTGAACCGCAACGTCCAGAACTATTTCGCCGAGGTGGAGCAGTCGGCGTTCGAGCCGAGCAACGTGGTCCCCGGCATCGGCTTCAGCCCGGACAAGGTGCTGCAGAACCGCATATTGTCCTACGGCGACGCGCACCGCTACCGCATGGGCGTCAACTATCACCAGGCGCCGATCAACCGGCCGTGGGCCGCGGTCGCGACCTACAACCGCGACGGCCTGGGCCGGGTGGACGGCAACGGCGGCGGCGGGGTGGACTACGAGCCGAACTCCTTTGGCGGCCCCCGGGAGGACCCGTCGGTGATGGAGCCGCCGTTGCGCATCGACGGCAACGGCGACCGCTACACGACCTATCCCGGCGACGACGCGGACCTGTATGAGCAGCCGCGCGCCCTGTGGGAGAGGGTGCTGGACGACGAGGGCCGGGCGCACTTGGTCGAGAACATCGTGGGCAGCATGAGCAACCCCACCATGGGCATCGCCGACCCGCGCCCCATCCAGGAGCGGATGCTGCACCATTGGCACAAGGTCCATCCCGACATGGGCCGTCGCATCGCGAAAGGGCTGGGCCTTGCGGCGCAGCGGAAAGCCGCGGAGTGACGGCCACTCAAGTGCGGGACGCACGCGCGCCGGCCCGGGCGACGACCCCGCTCGCCGCCGTCACGCCGGGAGTGGGCTGAACGCGGCTATAGCGTTCCGACCGAAGATGGTTGCATCCTGACGGCGGACGCAGGGACATGACACGCCTCCTTTTGATTGAGGATGACACGGTGACGGCGGAGGAAGTGGCCGGATACTTCCGCGGCCGCGGTTATCAAGTCGCGTGCGCGGCGACCGGCACCGAGGGCCTGGCCCAGGCCGGCGCCGGCCGGGCGGACGTGCTCGTCGTGGACCGCCTGCTGCCCGGGCTGGACGGGCTGGCCGTCATCGAGGCCCTGCGCCGTGCCGGCATCCGCACGCCCGCCCTCGTGCTGAGTGCGCTGGACGGCGTGGACGAGCGGGTGCGCGGCCTGCGCGCCGGCGGCGACGACTACCTGGGCAAGCCCTTCGCCTTGGCGGAGCTTGCGGCGCGCGTCGAGGCGCTGCTGCGCCGCCCGGCGTATGGGCCGGAAACCCTGCTGCGCGTCGGCCCGCTGGAGCTTGACCTGGTTGCGCGCACGGCCCGGCGCGGCGGGCGCGTGCTGGCTCTGCTGCCGCGCGAGTTCCGGCTGCTGGAATACATGATGCGACGGCCGGGCCAGACCGTCACGCGCGCCATGCTGTTCGAGGATGTCTGGAACTACCGCTTCACGCCGCGGTCCAACCTGGTGGACGTGCACATGGGCCGGCTGCGCCGCAAGCTCGACGGTCCCTGTGAGGCTGAGCTGCTGTCCAACGTGCGCGGCATCGGCTTCGTGCTCGACGCGCCGTTCTAGATGCGGTCGCTGCGCGGGCTGCTGTCGCTGCGCGGGCTGGCGGGCGCCACGGCCTTTCGCTGGGCGCTGGCCATCGCCGGCGGCTTCACCGCCATCCTGCTGCTGCTGTTCGCCTTCATCTATTGGCAGACCGCCGGGCTTGAGCAAGGGCGGATCGACGGGACCGTGCTGGCCGCGATCCGCCGCATCGCGGAGGGGCCGGGCGAAACCGTCCCGCATTTGATGGCCTGGCTGGCGGAGGACCTGCACGGCGTCCGCTACGGCGCGGTGTTCGGGCCGGACGGCAACCGGCTGGGCGGCAACATCCTTGCGATGCCGGCCGGGCTGCCAGCGGACGGGCAGGCGCACCGGGCGGAGGTCGGGCCGATTGACCGGGACCGGGACGGCGACTTGCCGGAGGTCGTGCGCGGCGTGGCCGAGCGGCTGCCGGACGGGCGCCTGCTGGCGCTCGGCTACGACATCGACGAGCTGGACGAGGTGCAGGACGTCATCCTGCGCGCGTTGGGCCTGGGGATGGCGCCGGCAGTGCTGCTGTCACTGGCAGGCGGAACCCTGCTCGCCCGGCGCGGCCAGCGGCGCATCGCCGCCGTGCACGAGGCGGTTGAACGGATCATGCAGGGGCACCTCCAGGAGCGCCTGCCGACGCGCGGCGCCGCCGACGAGCTGGACAAGGTGGCGGCGGCGGTGACCGGGATGCTGGACCGGATCGAGCAGCTGGTGGAGGAGATCCGCGGCGTCGGCGACAGCATCGCCCACGACCTGCGCACGCCGCTGACCCGGGTCCGCACGCGGCTGGAGCGCAGCCGCGACGAGGCCCTGACGCGCGAGGAGTTCCAGGCGGCAGCCGACCGCGCCATCGCCTCCGTGGACCAGGCGCTCGCAGTGGTCAGCGCCGTGCTGCGGATCGGGGAGATCGAGCACGGGCAGCGCCGGGCCGCCTTCGCGCCGGTGGAACTGGCCGGGCTGCTGCGCGACGCGGCCGAGCTTTACGAGCCGGTGGCGGAGGAGAAACGCGTCGCGCTGCACCTGCGCATCGCTGCCGCCGGCGCGGTCCCGGGGGACCGCGACCTGCTGCTGGAGGCGGTCGGCAACCTCCTGGACAACGCGGTCAAGTTCACGCCGGCCGGGACCGACGTCACGCTGTCGCTCGGTGGCGGTGCGGACGGCGCGTGCATCCGCGTGGCCGACAACGGGCCCGGCATCCCGCCATCCGAGCGGAAGCGGGTCCTGCAACGCTTCTACCGCACGGAGAAAAGCCGCACGGTCGAGGGCAGCGGCCTCGGGCTGAGCCTGGTCGCGGCCATCGTGTCGCTGCACGGTTTCCACCTGCGGATCGGCGGCAGCGAAACCGGCTGCGTCGTCGAGATCGCCTGCTCTCCCGTTGCCATGCCGGACCCGGCGCAGGCGGATCAGCATTGGGCGGCAGAAGGCCAACCGGTCCCGGCGAGCTGACGGCCGGATCACCGGTTTGCATTGGAATTTCCCAATCGCCTGTCCAGAAAGGCCCAACCCGGCGCGGCGCAGGGTGCCTCCCGTCAATCAGCCGCGGGGGCCGCCATGTCTTTCGACCGGCCCCAAGGACCAAAGCGCCAGAGATCAGGTAGGAAGCAGGCGGCATGAAAATCCTGGTGATCGAGGACGACGGCGAGACGGCAGCCTACGTCGCCCGCGGCCTGCGCGAGCACGGCCATGTCGTGGCCGTGACCGGGCACGAGGGGCTGTTCCTGGCGACGGGCGGCAGCCACGACGCGCTCGTGGTGGACCGCATGTTGCCGGGCTTCGATAGGCTTGGCGCCTTGCGCGACGCCGAAGGCGCCCGTCTTGTTCCTGACGACGCTCGGCGCGGTCGGCAACCGCATGCGCGGGCTGGGCCTCAGCCTGGCGGCGAACGCCCCGGGCTTGCGGGCGAGGCTGTGCTTCCGCCCGGCCGACACCACCAAGCCAGCCGCGACGACCCGGCCGCGGGCGCGTTGCGTTGGAGGTGAGCAAGCAACCTCATGCTTTTTGGAGGAACGATGAGCAGCACCGTCGAACGCAGCTTGAGCAAGGCCCCCGCCGTCACGCTCGGCTTCTGGATCATCAAGATCTTTGCGACCACGCTGGGCGAAACCGGCGGGGACGCGGTGACGATGACGCTGGACTGGGGGTACCTGCTCGGCACCGCCCTCTTCGCCACGATCTTCCTCGTCGCCGTCGCGGCCCAGATCGCGGCCAAGCGGTTCCACCCGTTCCTGTATTGGGCCGTCATCGTCGCGACCACGACGGCCGGCACGACGTTGGCCGATTTCTTCGACCGCTCGCTCGGCATCGGCTACGTTGGCGGGTCGTCGATCCTGTTCGTCCTGCTCATGGCGACGCTCGGGCTGTGGCACCGGTCGCTCGGGTCGGTGTCGGTGGACAGCGTCATCACGCCCAAGGCGGAAGCGTTCTACTGGGCGACCATCATGTTCTCGCAGACCCTGGGCACGGCGCTCGGCGACTGGATGGCCGACGACACCGGGCTGGGCTACGAGGGCGGGGCGCTGGTGTTCGCGCTCGCGCTCGCGGTGGTCGCTGCCGCGTATTTCTACGCAAGCGTGTCGCGCACCCTGCTGTTCTGGGCCGCCTTCATCCTCACGCGCCCGCTCGGGGCCACGGTGGGCGACCTGCTCGACAAGCCCGTCGCCGATGGCGGCCTCGCGCTGGGCCGCTTCTCCGCCTCGGCGGCGCTCACGGTGCTCATCCTCGCCTGCATCCTGTTCTTCCCGCAGCGGGCAGGCAGCCATCCGGGGCAGCAGGGGCAGCACCCGTGACGAGGCGCTTCGGGCAGACGGCAGCGGTTAGCCCGGGTGGCCGGCCAGGAACCCGCCGGCCGCCGCCATGAACGCCGCCGTGTCCTGCAATTGCGGCACGTGCGCGAGGCCGGGCAGCCTGGCGAACGACGCGTTCGGCAGCAGGTCCGCCAGTTCCCGGGCCATCGCCGGGGGCGTGGCCTCGTCAAGCTCGCCTGCCAGGACCAGCACGGGGATGCGCAGTTCGCGCATAGCGTCGCGCAGGTCCAGCGCCGCGAGGGCGTTGCAGGCGGCGGCGAACATTGCGGGATCTGTCGCCAGGAACCGTGCCCGCCGCTCAGCGAGCAGGGCAGGATTGGCCTGCTGGAACGTCGGGGAGAACAAGCGGCACATGGCCGTGTCGGCGATGGCCGCCAGCCCCTTGCCCGCTGCTGCCGCCGCCATGCCCCGGAAGGCGGCGCGGCCCGGCTCGTCGAACGCAGCACCTGTGCCGGCCAGCAGGAGGCGGCTGACCAGGGCGGGGTGCCGCAGCGCCAGCACCAGGGCGACGAAGCTGCCATAGCCGTTGCCCACGATGGCAACGGGGCCGCCCGCTTCCCCGATGGCCAGGGCCAGCCGGTCCGCCACCGGCTCCAGCCCGGCGTCCACCGGTGCCGATCCACTGAACCCCGGCAAGTCCGGGACCGTCACGCGGTAATTGCCCGACAGGGCCGCCGCCAGCGGCGTGCAGCTCCCGGCATCGGCCAGCAGGGAATGGAACACCCAAACCGGCGGGCCATTCCCGGCGACGGACGCCGCAACCGTGCCGTTGACATAATGGTGGATCATGCGCCCTTGCCCTCCCGTGTTGCCCCACGCCCTGATACCAGTCGCCCTTTGGGGCGACCGGTATCAGAGTCGTTTTTGGCGCGCGGCCGCCCCACCAACCCCGCGCGCATACCGGTCAGCCCAAAGGGCTGCCCGTATAACATGCGGCCGGGTGGCGGGCCAGGACGCGCCAGCACGGGAATGTCTCAGTTTAAAATCCGGGCCTCTCATCCGCCATGGCTGCGCTTGTCCCGGCCATCCATGCGGCGTCCGCATGCTCAGGCTTTGAACCAGTGCACGCTGTCTTACCCCAGCGTGCCAGGGCAAGTGGGATTGCCCCGCTCTGGATACTGCTGGCGAAGTCGTCAGGCCTAAGCTGGTTG
>CAXTUQ010000323.1:0-7053 GCA_964247405.1 uncultured Acetobacteraceae bacterium | reverse complement strand
GGCCGCGTCCGCGCCGATTGCCAGGGGTCACGCTGGACGAGCCGCCGGGGACGCGGATTGCCGGCGCTTCGGCCGCTGCCGACCGGATCGCGGTGCAGCTTGCGGGCGGCGGTCCTGACCGCGTGGTGCTGGTCGATCTGAGGTCCGGCCGCGTGCTGGGCCATGTGGCGCTGGCCCGCTGATGGCGCACAAGAAGCCGAACCTGCCGACCAAGGTTTGCGCGGCCTGTGGACGCCCGTTCGCTTGGCGCAAGAAGTGGGCGGCGTCTTGGGAGGAGGTCCGCTTCTGCTCCGACGCATGCCGGACCGGGCGGCGGGACGCGGCGCGCCGGAAAGCCACGACGAAAGGCGCTTGATTCCCCGCCATACCTGCCCTAGTTAGCCCTCGGCCACGTCCTGTTCGTCTAGAGGCCTAGGACACCGCCCTCTCACGGCGGTAACAGGGGTTCGAATCCCCTACGGGACGCCAAATCCGCAATTGCGGCCATGTCGTTTCAAACTCGGCCTTTGTAGTCGAGGATGATGGCAAAAACGGCTCAGCTAATCCCCAAAACCCGTAACGCCACGCTGCGCATGGTCCAAGGGGTTTAACCTCCGGCACGTTGCCGATAGTCTGTCCATGTCACCACGCCAGGACGCAGCATGTTTCGGAACACCGCGATTGGACTCGCAGCGGCATCACTGATGGCTGCACCCGGCCTTGCTGCTCCGGCTGAGGACCCCACCGGCATCTTCACCTTCCAGGTCGAAAACGATTCAGCTTCGACCCAAAAAGGCACGACCGACGAGTACTACACCAGCGGGCTGCGGCTCGGCTACACGTCGGGCACCAATGCGGTTCCGGATGCGCTGGCCGGCCTGGGCCGCGCCGTGTGGGGCGATGGAGTGCAGCGGATCAGCTTGGACATCAGCCAATCCATCTTCACGCCCCGCAACACGCAGATCAACCCGCCGAACCCGCGGGACCGGCCTTATGCCGGCTACCTGAACGCGACCTTTGGGTTGCTGCACGACAGCGACAATGCCCGGAGCCTGTTGGCCCTGACGCTCGGCGTGGTCGGGCCGTCGGCGCTGGGCCGGCAGGTGCAGAACGGGTTCCATGACCTCATCGGCGACCGGGAAAACCGCGGCTGGTCGTCGCAACTCAAGGACGAGCCGGCCATCGAGATCCTGGCGGAGCGGACCTACCGCCTGCCCATCGCGCAGTTCTACGGCGTCGAAACCGATGCGCTGCCGGCGCTGACGGCCGGGGCGGGAACCGTTCGGGACTACGTCCAGGCGGGCTTCAACCTGCGGCTTGGCCAGGGACTCGGTAGCGACTTCGGCGCGCCGCGCATCCGCCCCGGCCTGAGCGGGTCGGATGCCTACACGCCCACGCGCCCCTTGGCCTGGTACGTGTTTGCCGGCGCGGACGGCCAAGCCATCGCCCGCGACGTGTTCCTGGACGGCAGCACGTTCCGCGCTCGCGGCCCCTCGGTTGACAAGCGGGCCTTCGTGGGGGAGTTCCAGGCCGGTCTCGGCGCCATGTTCTATGGCGTGCGCGTCACCTACACGCAGACCTGGCAGACCGAGTCGTTCAAGGGACAGAAAAGCGGGCTGTTCAACTTCGGCTCGCTGGCGCTGTCGGCACGGTTCTAGGGCGTGACCAGTGCAAGTAGATGCACCGGCCCCGCTCCAGCCTTTGTTTTTGCGAGCATGTTTACCGATCAGGTGAGGCCACCTGAGACGGTCATGCCCTAGCCGGCCGTTTCCGGCACCAAGTCGGCCGCGACGCCTGCGGGCTGGCTCGCCTCGCCATCCGTCAGCGTGCGCCAGGTGCCTTGGACCAGGATCTCGCACGGCCGGAACCGGGCCTTGTAGGCCATCTTGCGGCTTTCCGGCACCCAATAGCCCAAATACACGTAAGGCAGCTTCTGCGCCCGGGCACGTTCGATCATCCAAAGGATCGCATAGGTGCCGAGCGACTGCTTCTCGCATTCCGGGGCGAAAAAGCTGTACACCGCCGAAAGCCCGTCGCCGAGCCGGTCGGTGAGGCAGCCGCCGATCAGCCGCTCGCCGGGGCCGCGGAACTCGGTGATGGTGGTCTCGATCGGCGTATCCTCGATCATGGCGCGGTAGTCGTAGAAGCTCATGGTCGCCATGTCGCCGTCGCCGTGCCGCGCCTGCTGATAGCGCTGGAACAACTGGAACTGCTCCGCCGTGGCGCGGGCGGGCATGTTGTAGCCCTCCACCGCCGCGTTGGCCCGGATGATGCGGCGCAAGCCGCGGTCGGGTACGAAGGTCGCGACGGGAATCCGGATCGGCACGCAGGCTTGGCAGGCCGGGCAGACCGGGGCATAGGCGATGTTGTGGCTGCGGCGGAAGCCAGCCCGGGACAGCCGGTCATGCAGGTTGTCGGCGTCCGGCCCGGTAATCTCCGTCACCACCTTGCGCTCGGTCCGGCCCGAGACGTAGGGGCAGGGAAGCGGAGCCGTGGTGTAGAAGAACTGCGGTCGGCGCGGCGGCTTGTAGGTCATGCGTATCCGGATCCCCGGCGCATGTTCCCGAAATCGGCGGGCGCGGTCAACGCCTCGTCCAACGCCCGGGCACGCACGACGACGAGGCCGGAAACCAAGTCATGCAGCGTCCGGTGCCGCGTGGTCAGCAACGCCGCCGCCAGCCAGACCACCCCGGCGCCCAACGTCAGCCAAAGCCCGGCGGTGAACAGGATCGCCTGCAGCAGCGACGGCCGGCCCAAGTCCTGATCCCGCCGCACAGACAGGTCCATCATCACTTGCCCCGGCGTGGCGCTGCGCGCACTGGCCACGAACAGGATATGATAGGCGAGCGGCACGACCGGCAGCAGCCCAAGCAGCGGCAGCCCCAGCCCGAGCGTCAGCAGCCCGAAGCCGGCCAGCACCACCCACAGCACCGCGACAATGCCGCCCGCCAGCAGCAAGTCGATCAGCCAGGCGCACACCCGGCGGAACAGCACCCCGTCCAGCAACGGGGCGTCATCCAAAACGTGTCCGGCGGAATAGGCGCTCATGGGACCAATCCTATGCGATCCGCGACAGCAGCGGGCTGAGGGCCAATGACGATGGATGTGCCATCCCGCCACTGCGCCATCAAGGAGCTGGCCGTGCGGCGGAACGGGTTGCCGGACTGCCCGGGCGTCAAGGCAAACAGGCTGCGGTCAAGGTTGTCCAAGTCATACACTCCGCGATACCCGGCGCCGTGCACCGAGGCCCAGGACCCCCCGCGCATGGCACCCCGATACACCGTTGTGTCATCGCCGGGCTGCACGATTCTGGACGTGGTGAGCCGACCGAGCACGGGCAATGTTCCCAACAGCGGATGCGCGAAAATAGCCTGGTGCACGCGGCCCCAATGCCAATCGTCCGGCTGCGGGCCATAGGCGGCAGCAACGCCGGCCATCGCGTTTTTCAGCGACTCGGCCAGCATCGGCCCGCAGTCGCCGTCGCACCAGTCCGCGCCGCCTGGCGACAACGCCCGGGCCACCAGGTCCGCGCTCCCGCCCACCGCGGCAGGCGGCACCTCGGCGTGCGCCAGCATGGCCGACTCGAACTGCCGGACCCAGGCATTGAAAATGAGTGGCTGCGGCAGGTCGGGCCGCATCCCGCCGTCCCAATGGGACAGCAGGGACAAGGCGCGTCCGGACGCCTCGTCGGTCGGTCGGGTGGCCAGCAGCGTCGGCAGGATCTGCACGGCAAAGCTGCTGACCGCGTCCACCTGCATAGCGGCGAAGCTCCCCACGTCGTGCTTGGCCGTCGCCGCCAGCATCTGGCGGATGCGCCGCGCCCGCCAATCGCCGAACCAGTCGGCGCCCATGAACACCGGGAAGTCCGGCCCGGCCACGCGCTCGTTGGCGTTCACCAGCCGCCCGGCCGCGGGCGCCACAACGCGGGGCAGGTCGGCGCCCCCCGCGTAGCCCGTCCAGTCATACGCGCCGTTCGCGCCTTCTACCGGCACCGTGCCGTCTCCCGCCCGCCGGATCGGCACGCGGCCCGTGGTGAATTGCGCGATGGCTGTCCGATCCGCCGCCAGCAGGTTCTGCACGGGCGACGTGACCAGTTCGGACGCCCGCCCAGCGCCCGCCACGTCCGACGCGCGGTTGAGCGCCAGCAGCCCGGTCGCCGTGCTGTCCCCGGGCAGGAGGTTGGCCATGGCCACGGCCAGCACCGGCCCGCCGGGCGCGTCAAGGTCGCTGAGCACCGGGCCATGCCGTGTTTCCCGCACGACCAAGCGCTCGTCGGGTGCGCCGCGCACCCGGATGCGCTCCTCCCGTTCGCTGAACGGCTGAGGACCGTCAGGCGTCTGGTAGCGGCCGTCCGGGAGCACGGTCTCGACGAACACGTCCTGCGTGTCGGCGCCGGTGGTGGTGAAGGTCCAGGCGATGCGCCCGTTATGCCCGATCACCAGGAACGGCACGCCCGGCGCCGTGGCGCCGACCAGCACCCCACCCGGCGTCTCGATCCGCGCCAAGTACCAAATGGCCGGCAAGCTGAACCCGAGGTGCGGGTCGCCGGCCAGCAGTGGATGGCCGGTCGTCGTCCGGCTGCCGTCCACCGCCCATTCGTTGCTGGCCGAGTTGGGCCAGGTGAACGGCTCGGGGAAGTCCGGCACCGCCGCGGCGAGCCGGGTGGCCCAACTGCTCAGGTTTCCGGGCAGGACGCGGGCGTCCGGACGCGGCGTGTCGTCTTGCGGCGGCCACAGCTCCCGCATGCGGGCGGCAGGAAGGCGGGCCTGCGCCGCCGCCCGCGCCAGCTCGGACCGCCAGTTGCCCGACAAGTACAGGCCCATGGTCTTGCCCCACAGCAGGCTGTCCACCGCCGTCCAGGGGTCCGGGGCGCCGAGCGGGATGAACTCCGGCGCCGCGAGCCGGCCTCGTGCCGCGATCCAGGCGTTCACCCCTGCCGCGTAGGCGTCCAGCATCGCCCGCGTGTCGGCGTCGAGCGCCGGCAGGTCGGCCTCCGCGCGCCGGCGCAGCCCGAGCACCCGCATCGTCCGGTCCAGCCGCAGCGTCACGCTCCCGGCGACCTCTGACAGGCGTCCGGACGCGGCCCGGCGCATCAGCTCCATTTGGAACATGCGGTCCCGGGCGTGCACGAAGCCGAGCGCCGCCGCGGCATCATGCTCCGACCCCGCCGCGATGCGCGGGATGCCGTCGCCGTCCAAGGTGATCGCGACCGGCTGCGCGAGGCCTGGGATGCGGGCCTGCATGGCGGCAGGGGGTAAGGAGAGCCAGAACAAGCCCGCCACCGCGACGCCCGCCAAGGCGAGCAGCCCAAGCAGCGCGGCGAACACGAAGGCGAGGGCACGGGCCGCTACGCGCAGCAAGACCCACCCGACGCCGCGCCCCGGCGGCCGCACGCCACGCACCCGCGACTCTAATGAAGCTGGGGCGACTTCAAGTGGCTGGCGCGGTCGGTCGAGGTCACGGTCACGGCGGCGGTCTTGCTGCCGCGGCCAAGCCTGACCTGCACCGGCGTGCCGGCCGGGCCGGACGCCCAAACCGCCCGCCACAGCCCCGCGAGGTCCGGCACGTCCTCCCCGTTCACCGACAGGATGCGGTCGCCGGTCCGCACCCCGGCCTGATCCGCCGGCCCGTTATCCGCAAGCCCGCCGACCACCAGCGCCGAGTCGTCCTCCATGGCATACAGGCCCAGCCACGGCCGGGGCGGCCGGTTGACCCGGCCGTAGGACAGCAAATCATCGAGGATGGGGCGCAGCAACTGCACGGGTACGACCATGTTCATGTCCGTCCGTTTGCCGCCCTGGCCCTGCTGCAAGACCAGCGAGCCGATGCCCAGCAGCCGCCCGTCCTGCCCCACCAGCCCGGCGCCGCCCCAGAACGGGTGCGAGGGCGCGGTGAAGATGGCGTCGTCCAGCAGGTACTCCCAGTAGCCCGCGAACTCCTGCCGCCCGGCCACCTTCGCCGCGACGCATTGCCGGCGCCCGCCGGCGGCGGCGAAGATCACCGGCGTGCCCACCCGCGCCTTCTCGCTGTCGCCCAGCTCCATCACCGGCAGGTCGAGCTTGCCGAGCGCCTGTACCACGCCGAACCCGGTGTCCTGGTCATAGGCCATGGGGTAGCCGGCAACCGTGCGCCCGTCGGCGGCGGACAGCCAAACCGTCTCCGCCTCGGTGATCAGGTAGCCGATGGTGAGGAACAGGCCGGGCCGGATGTGCACGGCGCTGCCCGCCCGCTCGGTGCCGAGCGTGGAAGCGGTGAACGCGTCCTCCGGCACGGTCGCGCGCAGCGACACGATCGAGCGCAGCGCGTGCTCGAGGTCAAAGGAGTACTCGGCGGCCTTGGGCTGCAGGCTCGCCGGGATGGTCTGGTCGGTTTTGGGCATCGGTCCCCGTCCGTTGGATCAGCCGTAATTCACCATGATCGTCTTCTTGTGCATGAAGTGTTCCAGCATTGACTCCAGGCTGGCTTCCTTGCCCAAGCCGCTGCTCTTCACGCCGCCATAGGAGAGGTTGGCCTGCACGACCAGGTTCTGGTTGATCTGCACCAGCCCGGCCTCCAGCCGGTGCGCCAGGTCGAGGCCCACGCGCAGGTTGTTGGTCCACAAGGACGCCGCCAGCCCGTACTCGGTGCCGTTGGCCGACGCCAGCGCGGCCTCCGCATCGTCGAACGGGAACACGCAGGTGACGGGGCCGAAGATCTCCTCCTGCACCAGCCGGCTGTCATCCGGCAGGTCGGAGAAGATGTAGGGGCGGATGAACAGGCCCTTTTTCAAGGCCGGGTCGGACGGCATGGCGCTGCACGCGCGGCCGGTGGCGCCGCGGGTCGCCAGGCCCTCCTCGATGAAGCCCTCAACCTTCTTGAACTGGTCCGGGCTGATGATGGTGCCGATGTCGGTCGCCTCGTCCAGCGGGTCGCCCATCACCATGGCGTCCACCTTGGCCGCCAGCGCGTCCACGAACCGCTGGAAGATCGGGCGCTCCACGTAGATGCGGCTCGCCGCGGTGCAGCTTTGGCCCTGCAGTTTGAAGCGCATGGAGGTGACGGCGCCCATGACGGTCTTGTCGAAGTCGCAGTCGG
>CAXTUQ010000322.1:0-7070 GCA_964247405.1 uncultured Acetobacteraceae bacterium | reverse complement strand
GCGTCGCCCTGCCAGGCGTCCTCCGACAGGCTCAGCACCAGGGTGTCCGTCGCCGGCAAGGATGGGGAGGACGGCGGCGTGACGGACGGGCCGGACGGGTCCGGCGAGCCGCCCGACGAGAGATCCGGCTTTGCGGCGTAGGCGCGGACGTAGTTGACCTGCATCTGGCTGGTCGTGCTGGCCTTTGGCGCCCCGACCCAGGAGCCTGACGTGCCGGTCAGGGTGTTGACCAGCATGTACATCGGCTTGTTCATGTCGGCCGGCGTCGTTTGCTGCGCCATCTGCTTGCCGTCGAAATACCAAGTGATCTTGTCCGGCTCCCAATCGACGCCGTACGTGTGGAAGGCCTGGGTGGGATCGGGGATGGTGGCCCATTGCGGGTTGGTACCGCCGCTGGAATGGGCGGTCATCACCAACGTGGTCGGGCTGCTGCCAAGCACCTCGGCCGCGTCGAGTTCGGGCGGCCAGGACCCATCTTCCGGCAGCAGCCAGAAGGAGGATTCAACGCCGGCGCCGGCGGCGAGCTTCGCGTTCATCTCGAAGTAGCCGTAGGTCTGCGAGAACGTCCGATGGGTCGTGAGCTCGCCTGCGAGGAACGGCGTGTTGTTGACGGCGGCGCTGACATCGGCGGGCGTCGGCTTGACCGCCATCGAGAGCACGCCGTTGCTGACCGAATACACGTTGGCGTCGGCGGCCGAGGTCGGCCCCCACAACGGGTTGACCTCCCACGAGGTCAGGGTGGAGTCGGTCGACCCGTTGGGGCTGTACCAGATGGACGGGGCCCAGGTGCCCGTGGCGCCGTTGTCCAGGGACAGCGTGTTGAACTCGTCGTCAAAGGTCGGCGTGATGCTTGCCGGGGCGGATGTCGCGGCCATTGCGGATCTCCATCAATCGGCGGGGGTGCGAACCGATGGAAGATAACGTTTTAAAAATAAATGGCGCAATGCTGAAAGGCTTCGGGCTGAGATTGTTTAGCAAGTAAAAGACAAAACTTTAAATACCGTCGCTTTTGCTGACAGAAGATGATTTCGACCGCCTGGGATTGCCGTTGGAAGCGCCTTTTTCAGGCCGCGCCGCCGCGATGGCTTATGTGCGCTCCTTTGGTTCCAGGCGGTGCGCTTGCCTTTGCTGTAACGGCATAGGGCAACAGGCCGCGGTTTGACCTTGGGCGATGCAACGGATTAGGTTCATGGGAACGGACCCACTCAACCCAATGATCCCCATCCCATTTGTTTATTGCGAAATTGCAAGAAAAGTCGTTTGATCCTGCCGCAGCAAAAGCCTCATTTGGCGCGAAACCGGCAACCAGCTTCGAATTGGCCCTGATGTCAAAACCCTGTATCATGCGACTTGGTTTGCGCCATGACCTACGTTAGCCGCAGCTTCGCCGCCGCGCCGGCAAGACCACCGGCCCTCCCCTACCATGAGCTGTCGATACCCGCGGCCATCCTCCGCGCTCTCGCTTGGCAGGCCATCGGCGTCTTCGGGCTGATCTGCCACATCATTCTCGTGAAAGAGATCAACCCGGCGTGCATCGTGGTGTGCATGGCCGGGCTGGCGTGGCTCGCCTTCAACAAGCCGTTGCCGGCGTTCATCGTCTTCCTGCAAGTCGTCTTGTACCAGAACGTGCTGGTCTCGATCTTCAGTCCGGGCATGAGCCACAACAGCTACGTCGCCCTGTCGGGATCATCGTTCGTCAGCGCAGTGGTCGTGGCGGGGGCGTTCTCCATCTACCTTCTCCGCTCGAACGACGGCCGGGTGAAGCGCCTGAGTCACTACGCCCTCGCCGCGATCGCCATCGCGGCGGCTTACATGGTCATGGGTGCCGCCCTCCAAGGCCCGGTCGCCGCCATCGTCTCGTTCCGGTCCGTCTCGGCCATGCTGTTCAGCCTGCTGATCGGATTGCGGCTGGGCGCGTCATGGGGCTACCGCACGGCCGCCATCTGCTTCCTGCTCGCCGTGTTCATGGGCCTGATCATGACGGCTTTTGAGATCGCAGACCCGGTTTGGTACTTGGACCTGGTCAACGCGACGGATTTCGTCAATCTGAAGAATGATGGCCTTCGGGCCGACACGTACTACTTCGACGTGCATTCCGTGGTCGAGTCGCAGACCGGCGCCTGGTTCAACTCCCCCCTCGTCGCAGGGGGCGAAAGCAGCTTCCGCTTCGGCGGTCCCAACATGCACAGCATCAGCTACGCCTACGTGCTTTCGATCTCCGAACTGGTGCTGATGAGTCTCGGCCGGTTCGAGATGTTGCCCGTTTTGCTGGCGTTGAGCTTCAGCGCCGGGGTCAAGGGACCGACCGTGCTGTTCGCGATCACCACGGCCCTGTATATCCTGTGGTATCTCTCAAGGAGCAAGCGGCTGCTCATCGCCGCGACTCTGGGCTTCTCGGCCTTTTATGTCATCTACGGCATCCGGACCGGCATCGAGATCGGCGACTTCCATTCGTTGGGCTTCATGGGGGGCGTGTACGGATTCCTGGCCAACCCGCTGGGCCATGGGCTGGGGGCTGGCGGCAACCTGGGTACAAGCGTCTCGACAGCGTACTGGCAGAAGATGCAGGCCGCCGGCGCCGCCGATGTCGGGCTGGAAAGCGCGGTGGGCGTCATGCTTTACCAGATGGGTGTCGGAAGCGTCGCGGTCTTCGCCGCCCTCATCAAGCTGCTGCAGAAGGCGCCGTTCGGGACGGCGCCCCGGCCCGGGGCGGCGCCGACCGACCTGTTGTTCATCGGGCTTTGGATCGGCCTGGTGAACGGGGTGTTCCAAGAGGAAGCGTACTCGCCCTATGCTGTCGGCCTTCTGGTCCTGTTTTGCGCCATCCTCGCCGCCAACGGGCGGCGCCGGTCCACCGTCCACGAGCGGCTGCCCGGGTGACATGACCCGGCTTCTGACAGTTCTTCTCGCCCTGCTTATGGCCTCGCCGTCCCGGGCGGACTTGCCGCCCCGGGCGGCGCCGCCCGGGCCGTCATCCGACCTTCAAGCCTGCGCCCGGGCCGTCAACGCGGAACACGCGCCCGGGCCGCGCGACGCGGTCCTGTCAAAGGGCGTCAACATGACCACCCTGTTCGACCCGGCGCCGGGCGGACAGGACGCCGCCGACATCCGCACCCTCAAAGCGGTCGGGATCCGCCACATCCGCATCCCGTTCGACCCGGTGTGGGTGCTGTCCTGGCCGGCAAGCGGCGCCCCGGACGAAAAGCTGCGCCGCCTGGACAGCTTCGTTTGCGCAGCGCTCCGCCAAGACATCGCGGTGATTTTGGACAACCACGGCGGCGACCTGCACCCGACCGACGCCATCGCCGAGGACGCATTGCCGCGGCTCGGCGCGGCATGGGACAGGATGGCCGCCCGCTACGCCGTTTTCACCCCGGACCTGATGGTCTTCGAGGCGCTGAACGAGCCGGCCTTTACCGACGGCAAGCGGTGGGAGCCATGGCAGCGCGAGCTTCTCGCCCATATCCGGGCGGCGGCGCCCAACCACACCGTCCTGCTCACGGCCTCCCCTGACGGCACGCCATGGGCCTTGTCCGCGCTGACGCCGCTGCCGGACGACAACGTCGCCTATGTGTTCCACTTCTACAGTCCGGGGCTTTTCACCACCCAGGGCGCCAACTGGGTGGTCCCAAGCCTTGAATCAGTGCGCGGCCTCAAATACCCGGCCGAGCCGGGCAACGTCAGGACGGTCGCCGCCCGCGCGGCGGCCTCGCACCGACAGGACATCGCGAACTACGGCCGGGACTACGCCGACACCCGCGTGCTGCAGGCCGAGATCGACGTGGCCGCCCATTGGGCGCAGTCGCATCACGTCCGGCTGGTGGTCACGGAGTTTGGCGTGTTCAACGGCGCCGTCCCGCTGGCCTCGCGCGCGGCCTGGCTCCGCGACGTCCGGGAGGCGCTGGAGCGGCGGTCAATCGGCTGGACGGTGTGGGAGTACCAAGGCGGGTTCGGCATTGCCCCCGACCTGCAAGGCCCTTGCGGGCGGGCATCGGCCAGGGATGCGCTCGGCCTTTGCCCGTCCGAACGGCACGCCCCGTAGGCCCGACGCCAGCAGCGCGGCTGGCGTCAGCGCCAGAAAATCGGGCGCCCTGACGGACGTGGAGCGCTGAACGCCGGCTGCATCGGCCGCCGGAACCAAGCCGGCTGCTCCGCCCCGCCACCCGAGCGGACGGCATCGGCCCCTGCCGCCATTGCGCGCGCCCGTCCGTTGGTCGCCCTCTCGATCATGCGGCCCAAGCCGAGAAGCATCCAAGGCACGACGAACAGCAGCAACACGGCGCAGCCGAGAACGAGCAGCATGGCAATCCCCTTCGCCCCGTTGGGCATGGCGTGCTGCAAAGCTGTGACGCCTGCCAGGTTTGCAAAGGCCTGACGCCGGGTATCCAGTGCGACGTTCCCCCGTCGCCATCGCCGGCCGCGCACCTATATCGGTTTCCATGCCGATCCTGCTTCTATTGTTCGTCCTGACCTCCATCGCCGCGACCGCGTTTGACCTGGTGCTGCGTGCGCGTCAGGCCGCCCATGTGGCGCGTCACCGCGGCGCCGTGCCGCCAGGCTTCGCCGGCGCGGTCAGCCTGGCGGACCACCAGCGGGCCGCCGATTACGAGCGGGCGCGGCTGCGCTTAGGCGCGGCGGCATCGCTGTTTGGCCTGGTGGTGGCGCTGGGCTGGGCTGTGTTTGGCTACGACGCGCTTTATGCCTTGGTCGAGCGGTGGGTTCCACCCGGCCTCACCCGCAGCGTGCTGTTCCTGGTCGCGGCCGGCGCCGTGTCCTCCGTGCTGGGCCTGCCCTTCGCCATCCTGCGCACCTTCGGGGTGGAGCAGCGGTTCGGCTTCAACCGCACCCGGCCCGGCGCCTTCCTGCTCGACAAGCTGAAAGGCGCCGCGCTGTCCCTGGGCCTCGGCGTGCCCCTGCTTTACGGCCTGCTGTGGCTGATGCGGCAGCCCGGGCCTTGGTGGGTTTGGGCGTGGCTGGGCCTTGTTCTGCTCATGCTGGCGATGATGGACGCTTTTCCGCGCTGGATCGCGCCGCTGTTCAACCGCTTCACGCCGCTGGACGGGCCGCTGCGCGACCGGATCGAGGGCCTGCTGCGCCGCTGCGGCTTCCAGGCGTCCGGCCTGTTCGTCATGGATGCGTCCCGCCGCTCCGCCCACGGCAACGCCTACTTCTCCGGCCTGGGCCGGAGCAAGCGCATCGTGCTGTTCGACACGCTGATCGCCTCCAACAGCGAGGCGGAGCTGGAAGCGGTGCTGGCCCACGAACTCGGCCACTTCAAGCTGAACCATATCCTGATCGGCCTGCTGCAAACGACGGTGCTGCTGTTCCTGGCGTTCTTCGCCATCGGCTGGCTGTGCCGGCAGCCTTGGCTGCTGCCCTCCTTCGGCATCACGCATCAGGATGACGCCTTGGCCTTGGTAGTGGGCGTGCTGGTGGTCCAGGTTGCCGGGCCGCTTCTCGGCATCGCGGGCAACTGGCTCAGCCGTCGCCATGAGTACCAGGCCGATGACTTCGCCCGCCGCATGGTGGGCGCGGAGCCGATGATGTCGGCGCTGGTCCGGCTGTCCCGTGACAACGCCAGCACCCTGACGACCGACCCGCTCTATGCCCTGGTCAATTTTAGCCACCCGCCGGTGCCGCTGCGGGTGCAGCGGCTGCGGGACGCCTAGATCCCCGGCCGGGTTTGGCCGCGCATCGGGCGGAAGCCCTGCAGCGGCGCGTCCGCGCCGGGTCCGGCCTGGGTGGGGAGCGGTGGGGCCGCCTCTGGCGCCGGGGTGGCGGGCATCTCCGGGTTGGAGGCGGCCGGGGATTCCGGTTCCGGCGCTGGCTCCGGCACGGGTTCCGGGTCGGGCAAAGGGTCCACGGAGATCTCGGGTGATGGCGCGGTGTCTCGCCGCGGCTCGGGCACCGGGTAAAGCGGCACCGGGCCGGACTGCGGCGCCGCGAAGGGCGGCTGGGCAGCGTAGGGGGGCTGGCCGACATAGGGCGGCGGCAGATAGATCGGGGTCGGGTAAGGCGGGTAGGACGGCGCCACGCAGCCCGCGAGCAGCGCCGCACCACCGGCGAGCGTCAGCCAGCGGATCATGCGCCGCCTCCTCTCGTGCCTTGCGTCCCCAAGCCGGCGCCAAGGCTTTGCGATACGACCCTCATCCTGCCATGTCCTTACCATCCCAAACAGTTACGCCCCGGCGGACCGCATCCCACCCGCTTGGGCAGGCGGCCTGATCCGTCCATCGGTGCCGCCCACTCTCGCCGCCGTCCTCATAGCAGGGTAGGTTGGCCGCCGCCGGACCGCGCGGCACGAGGATGCGCGTGGCCGAACTTTGAAGGAAGCTGCCATGGCATTGCTCGTGCTGACGTTGGTTGGACCGGATCGGCCGGGACTGGTGAGCAGCTTGTCCAAGGCGCTGGCCGGTTGCGGCGGAAGCTGGCTGGACAGCGAGATGGCGCGGCTGGCCGGGCAGTTCGCGGGCATCCTGCTGGTCAGCGTGCCCGACGCGCAGGTTGATGCCCTCACGACCGGGCTGCAGGAGCTTGAGGAGGGCCATCTTCGCCTGACGGTGCAGCGGGCTGATCCCGAAGCAACGCCGCAGGCCCATACGACGTTTCAACTCGACCTCATCGGCCAGGATCGGCCCGGCATCATCCGCGACATCGCCCGGGTGCTCGCCGAGCGCCGGGTCAACATTGAGGAACTGACCACCAAGGTCACGAGCGGCGCGTTTTCCGCAGAGCAGATGTTCCAGGCCGTGGCCCGCCTCCGCGTGCCTGACGGCGTCGAGGCCGCCGAACTGCGGGAAGTCCTGGAGCGCCTAGGCGACGAGATGATGGTCAACATCTCGGTCACGGACGCCCCTGCGGCCACGGACGCTCCTGCGGCCACGGACGCAAGTAGCCTGCCTTGAGCGACGCAAGCGCCGCCCTCCAACGGATGAAACGCATGCGCCTCGCCGGCCTGGCCGTGGTCTTGAGCCTCCTGCCGCCCGCCCTGCCCGGCTGGGCGGCTGAGCAAAACACGCCGGTCGGCCGCTGGCTCACGCAGGACAAGGAAGCGGTGATCGCCGTTGAGC
>CAXTUQ010000321.1:0-7099 GCA_964247405.1 uncultured Acetobacteraceae bacterium | reverse complement strand
CCATCACCCCACCCCACCCTTGCGTCTTCGCCGCCATCGGCGACCGTGATCTGGAGCGGGACGGACACGTTCCTCAGCGGGATGCCATGGGCGAACGCTTCGGCCATAAGCAGCTTCTTGAGCAGATGAACGAGGCTTGTGCTGTCGAGCGAGGAGATTTGCTCGGGTGCTACTTCAAGAAACAACGATGATTTCCGACCCATGGAGCCGCGGACGAGCTGGCATCCATGTTCTATATAGGATAGGCAGGCTCAGCGCGATGTCCGCGTAGGGTTTGGCTGCCCTCGTCCATGATGGTGACGGTAGCCAGTCCGATGATGGACGGGGCCGAACCGGCAGCGCGCGGGAGGCGCTGCCTGGCTGGCGAGCGGCTACAAACGTCGCAGCCGGCGCACGGTGGTATTTCTGCGGCCGGCGTGATTTGATGCGCCATCGAGGCGGGGTTGAGGATGAAAGACGTGTCCGTGGACCGGACCAACAGCTGGAGCGTCACCGCGAAGCCTTCCAAGGCCGGCCCCTCCGGGAACAAGCCTGCCTTCTCGGAGCGTCTGATGCCGGGCGGCCGCGTGGTCCATGAACTCGACCGGGCCGTCCACGACAAGGCGCTGCGGGCCGCAGGGCGCAAGCTGCGGGCGCTGCAGAAGGCGTAGTGGACGACGGAGCCGACCGGGCCGGGCCGGCTGGGGATCAGCCGCGGCCCCGATACAATGTGATCTACGAACAACTCGTCCGCGATGAGGACGACTTGGCCGGGATGATCGCGTATGCGCTTTACAAGCAGTCCAAACGGGCCTGGATTTTGCGGTTCGAACGGGACGAAGGGCGGAGGCCGACCGAGGAGGAAGTCTTCCGGTCGTATGTTCGGGCGCAAGGACCCTACGAACTCGACCGGTTGCGCAACCAGGCGGACGCAACTCTCGCCGCGTACTCCGGCGTGGTGGTCGAAGCCGAAAGGCCCGGCATCATCGCCCGGGCGCTGGAGTCCGCCATGGTCGAGGAAGCCCGACGCCTGCACCGGTCGGTGGATCGGAACACGCTATGGTACAAAGGGATTGGGGCGAATATCGCAGGGGCGTTCCTGTACACGCTGCTGCTGATCGGAGCGGTGCTCGTGCTGCGCTGGGCCGGCGTCGATTTGCTTGGGTTGCTCGAAAAAGCCCGCCCCTGAGGAGGGTCATCAATCGTTCGCCCAAGCTGCAGGTCGAGCGCTTTTGAAGTTGGCTGCGCCTTGCCGCAGTGGTGCTCGGGCGCCAGCACCGGCAGCCGGGGCAGGGGGCCTGGCTCATCCGGCGGCGGCAGGGCGATGACGGGGGTGTCCATGCGCTTAAGGCTACATACCTTGGCGCCGCCCATCGGGTGCAAGATAATATCTCTTCTCTTGCACTGAGGAGCAGGGGGCTGGGAGACAGGGTGGAATGAGTTTACTGTTTCGGTCCGATCTCATCGCCCTGAGACCGAACAAGAGCATCGTCCCATCCAGGACGCGACCTACTGATACTGGATAGCATCCTGCAAGCAATCGGTTGGCTACCAAGTAGCTATCTGGTTGCTTTCGGCTCGCTTTCCGAGAGCTGCCGTGCGAGTGCCTCGACTGCCTGCTCGAATACCGCGCCCAGCACCAAGCCCGTCTGGTCGGCCAGCAGATAGAAGGCGTCGGCTGCTTCTTGCCTGACCTTGAGGTTGAGTTGCACGTTGCGACCTGGCGTGGCCGGGGCAACTGCCTGCGGGTCACGGCTGCGGAACGCCGTGCCCTCGGCGAGCGCCTTCACCTCCTCTGGCCGCGCTGCCGCAGATGCCCGTGGTTTCGGTGCAAAGTCCGACAGGTCGTCCTCGAACACGCCCGCTCGCCGCGTGCTCATGCCGCTGCTCCTTCGACGAGATGTTCCTCCGCCCGCCGCAGCAGGCCGATGACCTCGCTCGCGAGAGCTTGCGCGTTGGCGGCCGCACTTTGAAGGTTGCTGACCTGGGCCGGGCTGAGATCGTTGACCGTGCCGCCGAAGCTGAAGATGGCCCGGAATGCTTCCCGCTCGTGCATCTGCGTCCCGAACGTCGGCACGCCGTGCTGGGCGAACTCGTCCCGGATGTGCTGCAGCGTGCGCGGACGGATGGCGGCGCTTGTTCGCGTGAACAGCACGGCGAACGGCAGCCGCCTACCAAAAGCCTTCTCCTGCTGCCGGATCAGCCGGATCGCCTTCGCGGCCTCGCTCGCATCAAGCTGTGAGCCTTGCGTCGGGATGACCACGAGATCGGCGCGGTTGATCGCGTAGGCGACCATCATCGACGCCGTGCCCTCAAGATCCACGACCACGAAGGGGACGCGCGCTGCCGCTGCCTCGATCTCGTCGATGATGGTCTCCTCCGTCACCGAAGAGAGCACCTCAAGGCTGGCCGGCTTGCCGGGTCGTCGCGCCCATTGCGACACGGGACGGTTGGGATCGGCGTCAATCATGGCGATGGCCGCACCTTTGCGGGCAAGCTCGCAGCCCAGCACGACGGCGGACGTGGACTTCCCGGCGCCACCCTTGGGGCTGGCGAAGACGATGGTCGGCATCACTGGTTCCTTGTCGCTTCCTGGCATCCATCCTAAAGCGGAAAGCGCACCGAAAGACACTGAGTAGCTTCCTGGTAGCTATCAGCTACTCGGAGAAGCTTTCTTCCAGTTGCAGCAATGCGACAGGTCCGCCTCCTCAAGCAACGCCGCCCCGGCACATGACTCACGGTGCTTAGCCTGTTTTCTCGCCGCCGCGCGCTGGAAATCGTGTTCGCAACGCCGGCGCGCGCCGGCGCTGGTCCAAGCTGCGCGTATGGCTGCAGACAGCCGCCGATGGCCAGCCCGGCCGAGCGCCGGACGACGCTGGCACATGCGGCAGGGAACGTGTAGGGAACGAACTCTGACCCGTGCAGGCGCAGCCGCGACGATGCCCACCGCCGACCAGTTCGTGATCACGGAAAAGACCAGCCAGGCGCAGGACGTGCGGGCGGCGGTGGGCGGCCGCTACGGTCCGGTTCTGCCGGCGGAGGGCCACCTCATCGACCTGCTGGAGCCCGAGGACGTCCTGCCGGCCTGGAAGCGTTGGACGGCCACCCTGCTGCGGCCTGACGGGTTGTATGGCACCCGGCCCGCGTCGGGCGGCAACAAGCCTGCCAAGCTCCGGGCCATCCGCGACGCGCTGCGCACGGCCCGGCGGGTGTGGCTCGCGACCGACTGCGACCGCGAGGGCCAATTGATCGGCCAGGAGATCCTGGAGCACTTCGGCTACGCGGGCGAGGTGCGGCGGGTCATGTTCACCGCCCAGGACCCGCAGACCATCCGCGACGCCTTTGCCCGCGCCAAGCCCAACGCCGAGTATGCCCGCCTGTACGCCGCGGCGGTCGCCCGGCGCCAGGCCGACCAGATCTACAACCTGTCGCTCACCCGGACGGCCACCGTCACCCTGGCCCGGGGCGCAGGCACGGTGATCGGGGTCGGGCGGGTGAGGACGCCGACGCTGGCCATCGTCTGCAAACGCGAGCTGGAGATCAGGCACTTCGTCCCGCAGGCTTATTTCGAGGTGGTCGCGACGGCTGCGGTCGAGACGGGCCAGTTCCGGATGCGGCACGCGCCGGAGCCGCGCCTGCTCAAGCGCGAGGACGCCGATGCGGTCGCCGCGCTGGCGGAGGGCTTCGCCGGGTCGCTCGCGGTGAAGGTGGAGGACAAGCGCCAAGGGCCGCCACGCCTGCACGACCTGCCCAGCCTGCAGCGGCTGTGCGGCTCGCGCTTCGGCTGGCCGGCGTCCAAGACGCTGGAGGTGGCGCAGGCGCTGTATGACGGCCAGGGCAAGAAGGTGATCACCTACCCTCGTGCCGAGACGCGCTACCTGCCCGAGAGCCTGATCCCGGACGCCCCCGGGGTTGTCGCCGCTCTGCGGGCCGGCCGGACCTTTGGCCAGATCCCGATGCCGGAGCCATTGGTCATCCGCCGGGGGGCGAGCGGGACGTTCCACGACAAGGGCTTGGCCGGGGTGAGCCACCATGCCGTGATCCCGAACGCGAACACGGTGGGGGACCTCAAGGCGATCTGGCCCCGCCTGCCGGGCGACGAGCGCCGCCTGTTCGACATCGTGGCCCGGTCCTACCTGACCGCGCGCATGCCCGACCACCGCTACCGGCAAACGACGGCGACGCTGGACGTGCACGGCCACGGGTTCATTGCGTCGGGACGGCAGCCTATCGAGGCCGGGTGGCGCGCGGCGTTCCCGGACTGGCGCCCGGCCGAGGAGCGCGGCGAGGACGCGCAGCCCTTGCCCGTCCTGCACCACGGGGAGACGGCGGGTCTGACGGACGCGGTGATGGAGGACAAGCAGACCCGCCCGCCGCCTCGCTACAACGAGGGCGCCCTGGTCGAGGCGATGCAGAACGCGTGGCGGTTCGTCGCGGACGGGCCGTTGCGGGACCGCCTGCGCGAGGCCAAGGGCATCGGCACCCCGGCCACCCGGGCCGAGGTGATCCGCGGCCTCAAGGCGCAGGAGTTCCTGACTACCGATGGCAAGCACGTCGTTCCGACCGAGCGCGGGCTGGCCTTGTTCGGCGTGCTCGAACGGGCGGATCCGGCGCTGGTGGACCCCGGCGTCACGGCGCAGCTTGAGCTGTTGCTGGACGAGGTGCTGGTCGGCACGCAGGAGATGGCCGGCGCCGTGGAGGCCGTGTGTGCGCAGGCGTCGCGCATCATCGACCGCCTCACGGACGGGGCAGGCACGCAGGCACTGCCGCCCATGGGCAATGCACCCTTCCCTGGCAAAACGGCGCGAGGCAGGGCGGCCGGGACAGCGCCGCTGCCGCCGACCCCGGCGATGAAACGCTACGTGGTCAACCTGAGCCAGCAGAAAGGCATTGCGCTGCCCGACGGCTACGCCAAGTCCGGTGCTGTGCGCCGCGCAAGGTGAGGGCAGGAGGGGACGCCGCCCTGCCGACGGCAGCGTGGCCTGCGGCTGATATGCCAACGCCGCAGCAGCCGGAGGCTGGGAAAGCGGGCACAGCGGAGACCGACGGCCAGGCATCTTCCGCTCCGCCACGGAAACGGAACGGCGGCAAGCCGGCGGGACGCACTCGAAAGACGGCGTCCGCCGGGCGCAGGAGAACGCCGCCACCCGCAGTTCAGGATGCGCCTCTCAACGGGGGCGGTGCTGCCGTTCGCCCCGGAACGGGCGATACGCCGTTGCGCATTCCGTTCGGCAACAAGGAGGCCGCCCAAAAGCTCGGCGCCCGTTACGGGGCCGGCGGGTGATATGCGCCGCAGGGCGTCGCGCTTGATCCGTTTCGCGAGCGTGGTTGGCTGTAGAAGGAGGGCGCTAACGTCCATTCGGACCGGATCTGCCTGCGTGCGTGCGCGGTGGCGCTTGCAGCCGACCCGGAACTCAAGGTGCTGGAGTGGATGGCCCGGCACCCGTGTTGGACCTTTCACTTCACACCGATCTCGGCCTCCCGGCGCAAACCTCCGGTTCCGCCTAACTCAACGCCGTCGAGGGCTTTTTCGCCAAGCTGACCAAGCGGAGGCTCAGACGCGGCGTGTTCCGCTCCCTCATCCTTCCAGGCTGCCGCCGCGCTCCCTGAACCGCCTCACGGATTGGGACGCGCCCCCAATTGCACAATTGGCACCTCTTGAGGCTTGCTACGACGTGGCCGTGCCGCCCCCAACTGCACATGCCGGGTCGGCCTTCACCGAGACGATGCTTTTACGGACCGGAGGTGGTGATTGGGTGAGAGCCATACCGCGTGCGTCAATCCCGAAGCGTGCATCGGGGTATGCCGCTTTGATCTGGGGCAACATGCCAACGAAGAACTCGCGAAACTTTCTTATCCGGCTGTATCCTTGTCCAAATTGTTCATGCAGCGCCGTCCAGGGTACAAGCTGAGGCTGACCTACGGGAACGCGGTGCAAGCGTTGAGCAAGCCAGCAATAAATGTCGAGACCAATGGCTGAATGCGCGAGAGCAGCAATCGCACGCTCATCTAAAGGGACCGCAAAACGTGTAAGGCTTTCATAGTAGTCCAATGATAGTTTTAGAGTGGATGGCCATAGTATCCGTTGATTGTCATCTTTTTCAAACCAGAGATTGAAGGCGCCAACAACCTTTGTGTCAACTTGGAGCGCATTCTCACCGTTAATCACGCCCATTCTGAACTGTGCGGCGGCCAGAGCGGATAGTTGCACCTTGAGCATACTTGCTTGTCGGCCATCTTGTGTGCGGCCCATTAAACGACGGAAGAAGGCAGTCATTGTATCCTCGACTGGGATAACCGGTGATTGACGCCTGACTGCTTCCGAGTTCAGGTGCATGAGAAGAAGGCGTGCCTTTGGCCCATACGGCAGCCCAAGCTGCTCAAAATGACCGTTCCGTGGATTGATCGCCTTACCTGCTTCTACCAGCAACGTCGCACGTCCTTGTCGCCGCTCCCATACGAGCACGTCCTCTGGTGGGCGACTCGCTGGCAACGAAGTTTGGCACAGAAGCGAATGTTGAAACGTCAGCTCATCCGGCGAGACGGTCGCGATGTCGGTTGCAAGGTCAAGAAGCCGTTTCTGAATCGCACTTGCCATCAAACACTCCTCGTAAACTACACTATGCGCTTTTCAGCGACTCTCTCCAGTGCTGGTTTCCCACAAGCGCGCTCGCAATTACAGGAAAAAGTAGAGGTATATCTATTATAGGCTTGTGCCCCCGATTGCACGCGCGAGTTCGCCCCTGATTGCACCATACTCACGCCCCTAATTGCATGTGGATAAAACGAGTTTTGCACAGGAAGGCACGTTGTCTTCGAACTGGCGCAATTGTCAGCGACCACGCCAGTATTCATGATTGCGGTCTCTGACCGGCCGGTGCTGTCGTGCACTTTGGGCAGGTAAGTTGCTCGACGCACCGGCGCCACCGAGCATGCAGGTCGGTTTCCACCACGGCCACGACGGGGCAATGGGGGCAAGCGGGTTGGGGACGGGATGATGTGAGTGGGTGGACGATGCTGCCCTCGCCGTGCTGGTCGGCCTTGGAGCACGGCAGGATCACGCTCAGGCCATGCGGCCCGACGGCCACGTCGGCCACCTGGATCTTGACCAGCTCCGACC
>CAXTUQ010000320.1:0-7124 GCA_964247405.1 uncultured Acetobacteraceae bacterium | reverse complement strand
GAAGCCGCCCGAACCGGTCAAGGGCAGCGTCACCGGGATGCCGCTGCCGCGCTTCGCAGCACTTCGCGCCGACGAGGTTTACATGCGGATCGGCCCCGGCAAGCGCTATCCCATCGTATGGGTCTATAAGCGCCGCGACCTGCCGGTGCAGATCGAGCGCGAGTTCGAGGATTGGCGCCTGGTGCGCGACCAGGAGAACACCAAGGGCTGGGTGCACCAGGCGACGCTCGTCCCGCGGCGCACCGGCGTCGTGACCGGCGGCGAGCAGGTACTGCGCCGCGAAGCCCGGGACATGCGGAACCGGTCGCGCGCCTGAAACCCGGGGTGATCGTGCGATTGCGCGCCTGCGACGCCGCATCGGACTGGTGCCAGGCGCAGGTGCAGGACTATCATGGCTGGATGAAGCGCAGCGAGGTCTGGGGCCTGCTCCCCGGGGAAAGCATCCAATGACGCCCAGCGACGACTCCGAACGCCCGCGCGCCCACCACGACATGGGCGGCGTGCCCAAGTTCCTGTGCGAGCCGATCGACACAGGGGCGCACGCGCTGACGCCGTTCGACCGGGAGGTGGACGCGATCCGCGGCATCCTGGGCGCCAAGGGCGTGATGTCCGTCGATGAGCTGCGCCGCGGCATCGAGGCCATCCCGGAGGCCGATTACGCCCGGCTGTCGTACTACCAGCGCTGGGTCCGCTCCATCGCCGACAACCTGCTGGCCCGCGGCGTGATCTCGGAAGCGGAGCTGCGCGCCGCCCTGGAACAAACATAATGGGAGCAGGCCTGATGCTGGCGCCCGGCACCGCCGTGCGCGTGCGGGACGATTGGCCGGAAACGCGCGGCCCCTGCCACATCCGGACGCCGCACTACCTGCGCGGACGCCGTGGAACGGTGGTCCGGCACCTCGGCGCGTTCCGCAACCCCGAGGACCTGGCCTTCGCCCGCCCGGCGCTGACGCTTGCGCTGTACCACGTCGCGTTCGCGCCGCGGTCGATCTGGCCGGACGCGGGCGGGGACGAGATTGTGGTGGAGTTGTATGAAACCTGGCTGGAGGCCGCATGACCCCGTTGATCGAAGCGCCCAGCGACCGCCTGCTGGCCGGCCTCAAGTCGCTGCTCGCCAGCAAGGGCATCGTTTTCGCGGAGGAGATCGCCGAGCGCATCGCGCAGACCGACCGCGCCGGCCCGGCCCAGGGCGGGCGCATGGTCGCCCGCGCCTGGACCGACCCGGAATACCGTGCCTTGCTGCTGCACGACGGCGCGCAGGCGGCGGAGGCGATGGGCGTCGCCATGCGCGGCGTGGCGCCCTTGGGCGTGCTGGAGAACACCGCCGACGTGCACAACCTTGTCGTCTGCACCCTATGCAGTTGCTATCCGCGGGCGGTTTTGGGCTACCCGCCGTTCTGGTTCAAGTCGCCGGGCTACCGCGCCCGGGCGATCCGCGATCCCCGCAGCGTGCTGGCCGAGTTCGGCACGGTGCTGCCGGAGGGGCAGCGCATCCGCGTGGTGGACAGCACCGCCGACTACCGCTGGATGGTCCTGCCGCAGCGCCCGGCCGGCACGGAGGGCTGGGATGCCGACCGGCTGGCGGGGCTGCTGCGTGAGGGCGACATGATCGGGGTGACGGTGCCGTCAGCCTGACGGGCGTCAAGGCGCAATTCCGGCGCGCGTTACTTCACTACGGCAGGCCGACCAGCCATCCTGCGCATCGTGCTGCGGAAGGAACTTGGCAGCACCGTCCGCAGTACGAAGCGGGCGGCGACGAGCGGGTAGTATTTGACCGGCGACAGCCGAAGGGCGGCGGAGACATGGCCCTGTGCCGTAAGCCGCGCGGCGGTCCCCGAGAGCCTTCGCACGCACATGGTCCGGTTGTCCGGCGTCATCGACGGCAGCGCGCGCATGATCGCGTCGCGGATAAAGGCGCAGTCCTCGCCGTCAAGCTCGTAAGGGCGAAAGGCCGACACTTCCAACAGCTTTGCCGAGGCGGATGCAGCGAGCCGCGCGGCCTCCTCCGCGTCCAGCCCGCGGCTGCCCAGCCGCACGATGTCCTTGAGGGTGCGTGCCTGCTTGTACTCGGCCAGGGCTGATGGCGGGAACGCGATGTCCGGACGGCCGGCCCGGCGCCGCATGGCCGAGATGCCGCATAACTGGGAACTCATCGCGGCGATCCGCCCGTTGAGCGTCGAGGCGCTCGTCACGCTTTGGCCGTGGATGCGGTAACGGCCGAGCAGGTCCGGCATGTTGGCCAGTTGCCCCGTCTCCTGCAGCCGCCAATAAAGGTCTGTGTCCTCCGCGTGGAAGACGTAGCGGTAGCCGCCGACCGCCTCGACGGCTGCGCGGCGCATCATCAGGAATGGGTGGACCAAATAGGGTTCCCATTGCGGGTAATGCTTGGGGTCCGCCAGGTCGGGCGATCTCGGGACGCCTTGCGGGCTGAGTACACGGCCCGCCTCGTCGATTTCGACGATTGCTCCGGACACCGCGCTACATTCGGGATGGCTGCGCAGCCACTCAAGCTGCTTCTCGAACCGGTCGGGTTCAGCGAGGTCGTCGGCGTCGTGGCGCGCGATGAGGCCGGCGGTGCAGGCGGCCAACCCGGCGTTGAGCGCATCGACGATCCCGCCGTTCGGCCGGTTGATGAGCACGATCCGGTCGTCGGCCGCCGCCAAGCGCTCGATGATGGCCTGCGTGCCGTCGGTCGAGCCGTCGTTGACGACGATGATCCGGATGTCGCGGAATGTCTGGGCCTGGATGGAAGCGACGGCGCTTTCAACCGTTCTCGCCCCGTTGAACACAGGGATCACGACATCGATGGTCACGCCCGACGTCATCGACCGCAGGCCGTCTCAGGCCGCCGCGTCCCACACCGGCGCCCAGCCGGGGTTCACGAAGCGCTGCGCCTTTGGCAGCATGGAGATTACCGCGCGGTCGGTGTCGTCCAGCTCGATCCTCAGCGCATCCAGGTTGGCCTGCTGGCTCTCGGCCCGCATCGCCTTGGGGATCGCGGCCACGCCCGGCTGGTCCAGCAGCCACTTTAACGCCACCTGCGCCGGGGTGGCGCCATGCTTGCGGGCGATGGCCTGCAGCTCCTCGTGCTCAGCCAGCCGGCCCTGCGCCAGCGGCGCGTAGGCCGACGCCGCCACGTCGTGCGACTGGCAGTAGTCCACCAGCGGCGCTTGCCCGAGCAGCACATGGTACTCGAACTGGTTGCAGGCGATGGGCGCCTGCACCTCCTCCACCGCGCGCCGCAGCAGCGCCACCGGGAAGTTGCTGACGCCGATGGCCCGCGCCTTCCCTTGCTCCTTGACCCGCATCAGGTTCTGTACGGCGTCCGGCAGATCCATGCCCGGGCTGGGCCAATGGATCAGGTAAAGGTCCACGTAGTCCGTCCGCAGCTTGGCCAAGGACGCATCGACCGAGCGCTGCATGGCGTCGGCGGACAGGTTCTCGTACCAGACCTTGCTCGTCACATGCACCTGGTCGCGCGGCACCCCGGCATTGGCCAAGGCCTCGCCGACCGCCTCCTCGTTGCCGTACATCTCGGCCGTGTCGATATGGCGGTAGCCGGCGCCCAAGGCGCGCTGCACCGCCTCCGCGCATTCCGCCCCCTTCATGCGCCAGGTGCCGAGGCCGAGCTTGGGCATCGACATGCCATGATTCGTGATGCGGTCCATGACGGTCTCCGTCAGCGTGGGGTGAAGTCGATCAGCGCGGCGAAACCGGTTTCGGTTCCCAGCGCCAGGCGGGAGCCGTCCGGACTCCAGGCCAGCGCCGATACCGGGCCGCGGCCTGGCCGCGCCACCGGCAGGATGCGCCCGGTCGGGATGTCCGCCAGCGCCACCAGCCCGTCCGAGAACCCGGCCGCCACCGCCTCGTGCTTCGGATGGCAGGCGACGCGGGTGCAGGTCACGTTGTCGCCGCCCGCCAGCTCGGTCGGCGCCTTGCCCATCGGCCCGCCGCCGAAGAACGGCCACAGCACGACGCTCTCCGCGCCCGAGGTCGCGAGCCACTTGCCATTGCGGGTGAACGACATGCTTTCGGTCTTGCTGGGATAGCCGCTCATCCGCATGTGCTGGCCGTCCGCCAGCCGCCAGCCGTGCAAGCTGTTCTCCTGCATGCTCGTCACGACGGACTCGGCCGCCGGGTGCAGCACGATGCCGGTATGGCTGCCCTTCCATTCCAGGACGCGCGGGCTGTCGGTCTTGGCGGCGACGAACCACAGGCTGCAGCCGTTGTAGTGCGACGCGGCGATGCGCTTGCCCTTGCCGTCGAACGCCAGGCCGGTGACGGTCGAGGGGTGCGCCAGCGTCTTCAACGGTTCGCCCGCCGCGGTGAACAGGTGCACGGCCTTGCCGACGCCGCAGGCCAGCACGCCGGCCTTCGCATCGGCGAACGCCGCCGCATGCTCGACCCATTTCGAGCCGAAACGGGCGATCTCGGTGATCGCGCCGTCCGGGCCGATCCGCAGGAACCGGCCGTCGTCGCCGCCGGTGACGAAGCCTCCGCTACCCAAGCCCCCGCTGCCTAAACTTGGGCGCGCGTCCGCGGCGATGGCGAGGACGGCGCCGTCGTGCGCCTCCACGGAAGGCCAGTCCGCCGCCGGGTCGGACGAGGCAAGGCGCAGCGTGCCGTCCCCCAAGGCAAAGCCGGCAGCAGTGCCGGCGCGGTCGAACGCCGCGCCCACCACGAAGGCGCCAAGCTCCCGGCTGGCGCCGCGGCTGTCCAGCAGGAACCGGGGTTCCAGCGCCTGGCTCAAGCGGTGGCCGCCCCAACGTGCGATGCCATGGCCTGCGGCACCCCGGCCTGGCAGGCCTCGAAACCGCGGCGCAGTTGCGGGCGGTTCAGGTTGCGCCCGATGAACACGATCTTCGACGTGCGCTCCGCCCCCGGCGCCCACGGCCCGATGAAGCCGCCGTCGGCGATCATGTGCACCGCCTGGAACGCGAAGCGGCGGTCGTCGCCGGCATAGGCGAGGATGCCCTTGGTGCGCAGCATGTCCTGCCCCTTCTCCGCCAAGAGCGTGCCGATCCAGGCATTGAACTTCTCCGGGTCGATGGGCCGCTTCGCCTCGAAGCTCATGCTGATCACCTGGTCGGAGTGCGAGTGCTCGTCGCTGTCGAGGAAGCCGGGTTCGCGCTCCAAGACGCGGGCCAGGTCGAAGGCGCCCTGGTCCAGCACCTGGTCAATCGACACGGCGGCACGGCTGGTGCGGTGGATCTGGGCGAAGCGGTTGATGGTGCGGATGCGCGCCTCGACAGCGTCCAGCTCCTCCGGCGTCACCAGGTCGGTCTTGTTCAGCACGATCACGTCGGCAAACGCCACCTGCTCCTCCGCCTCGTGGCTGTCCTCCAGCCGGGCCAGCAGGTGCTTCGCGTCCACCACGGTGACGATGGCGTCCAGCCGGGTGCGGGCGCGCACGTTGTCATCGACGAAGAAGGTTTGGGCCACGGGCGCCGGGTTGGCGAGGCCGGTGGTCTCGATGATGATGCCGTCCAGCCCGCCCTTGCGCTTCATCAAGCCGCCCACGATGCGGATCAGGTCGCCGCGCACGGTGCAGCAGACGCAGCCGTTGTTCATCTCGAACACCTCCTCGTCGGCATCTACGACAAGGTCGTTGTCCACCCCGAGTTCGCCGAACTCGTTGATGATGACGGCGTACTTGCGCCCGTGGTTCTCGCTCAGGATGCGGTTGAGCAGCGTGGTCTTGCCGGCGCCGAGGTAGCCGGTCAGGACAGTGACGGGGACGAGCGTGTCGGACATGGAAGCTCCTCAAGGCTGTTGGCCGACATATAGGCGCGGGCCTCCGCCAATCCAAAACCCACGAGGAGGAAGAACCAGCCGGACAGCGGCATGGCGCTGAAGGCGCTGGCGGACGCGATCGGCCATTCCTGGATCAGCACGGCGACGAACAGGCCGACGCGCAGCGGGTCCGGGTCGCGCCACAGGCTACGCCCCATGCCGTGCAGCCATGCGAGGACCAGCGCGCAGAACAGCACGAGGCCAGGGATGCCGGACTCGGTGAAGGCTTGCAGGTAATGGTTGTGCGGATGCTGCACGCAGATCGCCGCCCCGCCCCCGTCGCCGCCGTACCAACCCTGGAAATAGGCGGGGTCCTCGCACAGCCGGCGGAACGCGTCGAACCCAGCGCCCGACACCGGATGCGCCGCCCCGATGGCGACCGCGCGTGCGGCGATCTGGCCGTAGGGGCTGTCGGGGAAGTGCTGCATCTGGCCGGAGAACTTGGTGACCAGGCGGTTGAACGCCTGTGGCGACACCACGGGCGCCACCGACAGCAGCAGCCCGGACGCGATCAGCGAGAACAGCACGACGCCGCGCAGCCGGGGCAGCAGCAGCGCCGTGACGAACAAGCCGAGGAAAGTCAGCAGCAACGGCATCCGCTGGCCGATCAGCACCATGGCCGCGACGCCCCCAAGCGTCAGCAGCACGCCCGCGAACGGCCGCCACCCGGCCATCCCCACCCATCGGCCGACGACGGGCAGCAGCGCCGGGAACAGCAAGCGGGACAGCGGCGGCCCGGCGCGCGGATGCGCGTACGGCCCCGTCAGCTCCCCGTCCGGCCCGCGCGGATACCCGTACAGGTTCCGCCCGGTGGCGAACTGCAGCAGCGATTGCAGCGCGATGTACAGCGCCGCCCATTGCAGCAGCCGGGCCAGCCAGGCGCGGGCGGCCGGATCGCGCAGCGTCCAATGCTCCAAGGCGGCGACGAGCGCCAGGAAACGGATCAGCCCCGCCGCCTGGGTGACAGGCCCGGTTCCGGCCGGCACGGAGCAGACGACGAGCCACGCCCACCAGGCGAGCGCGATCCGCACCCAGCCCTCCCGCAGCCCCGTCCAGTCCAGCAGCGCCTCCCGGCCCGCCATGAACAGCAGGCCGAGCAGGATCAGCGCCGCCTCCGCGATGCCGCGCCCATGCAGCAGGACCAGCGGCAACGCCAGCGTGAGCGCCAGCCCGGCGCGGTCGAGAGTGCGGGTCAAGCCGGGGGCGCGAATCACGCCGGGGCGCCTAAACCGTGCTGGCCTGCTCGTAATGCGGGAGGCGCCATTCCGCCGGTTCCTGCGCCGCCGCGTCATACCAGAGGGCGACCAGCCGATGCGCGCGGACCGCGTCGC
>CAXTUQ010000319.1:4661-7125 GCA_964247405.1 uncultured Acetobacteraceae bacterium | reverse complement strand
GGCCAGGACGGCGCGGCCCCTGCGGGCGGCCGCCGCCGGACGGCGGGCGGCGGAGGCGCCAGCCATGACGGCCAGCCGAACGCCAGGCGCACGGCCCAGCCTGCCGCCCCACCAACCGAATGAACCCGTCCCGCCCGTTCATCCTCCGTCCCGTCGGCACGACGCTGCTGATGGCGGCGATCCTGCTCGTCGGCATCATCAGCTACCGTTTCCTGCCGATCTCGGCCCTGCCGGAAGTCGATTACCCCACCATCCAGGTGCAGACCTTCCTGCCCGGCTCCAGCCCGGAGGTCATGACCACCTCCGTCACCGCCCCCCTGGAACGGCAGTTCGGCCAGATGCCGGGGCTGGGGCAGATGTCCTCCATCTCCTCCGGCGGCGCGTCCGTCGTCACGCTGCAGTTCGTCCTCAGCCTCAACCTGGACATCGCCGAGCAGGAGGTGCAGGCGGCGATCAACGCGGCCACCAACCTGCTGCCCGCCAACCTGCCGGCCCCGCCGATCTACAGCAAGGTCAACCCGGCCGACACGCCGATCCTGACCCTGGCGCTCACCAGCAAGACCGTCCCGCTGACGGAGATCGAGGATCTGGCCGACGTGCGCCTGGCGCAGAAGATCAGCCAGCAGCCCGGCGTCGGCCTGGTGTCCATCAGCGGCGGCAACCGCCCCGCCGTGCGCGTGGTGGTGAACCCGCGCGCCTTGTCCGCCTATGGCCTGGCGATCGACGACGTCCGCACCATCATCGGCACGCAGAACACCGATACCCCCAAGGGCAGCTTCGACGGCGCGGCGCAAAGCACCACCATCAACGCCAACGACCAGATCGCCAGCGCCCAGGGCTACCGCGACCTCATCATCGCCTACAAGAACGGCCGGGCGGTCCGCCTGGGCGACATCGCCACCGTCGTGGACGGCGCGGAGAACAACCAGCTCGCCGCCTGGGCCAACCGCACCCCGGCCGTCATCCTGAACGTGCAGCGCCAGCCCGGCTCCAACGTCATCGCGGTGGTGGACGGGATCAAGAAGCTGCTGCCGCGCCTGCAGGCGGCGATGCCGGCGGCGGTCGATGTCGCCGTGCTCAGCGACCGCACTGGTGGCATCCGCGCGTCCGTCGGCGACGTGGAGTTCGAGCTGGGGCTGGCGGTGGTGCTGGTCGTGCTGGTCATCTTCCTGTTCCTGCGCAACCTGCCGGCCACCATCATCCCGTCGCTCTCGGTGCCGCTGTCCCTGGTGGGCACCTTGGCAGCGATGTTTCTGCTGGGCTACAGCCTGGACAACCTGTCCCTGATGGCGCTGACCATCAGCACCGGGTTCGTCGTGGACGACGCCATCGTGATGATCGAGAACATCGCCCGGCACGTCGAGGACGGCGAGGCGCCATTGGAAGCGGCGCTGCGCGGGGCGGAGGAGATCGGCTTCACCATCGTCTCGCTCACGGTGTCCTTGATCGCCGTGCTGATCCCGCTGCTGTTCATGGGCGACGTGGTGGGCCGGCTATTCAAGGAGTTCGCCGTCACGCTGTCCGTCACCATCGTGCTGTCGGCCGTGGTGTCGCTGACGCTGGTGCCCATGATGTGCGCGCTGCTGGTGCGCCACCGCCCGGCCGACCAGCGCAACCGGCTCGACCTGGCGGCGGAGCGCGGATTCAACCGGGTCATCGACGGGTATGGCCGCTGGCTCGGCTGGGTGCTGGACCGGCAGGAGCTGGCGTTGCTGGCGGCGCTGCTGACCTTTGCCGCGACGGTGGCGATGTACGTCGCGATCCCCAAGGGCTTCTTCCCCGTGCAGGACACCGGCGTCATCCAGGGAATCTCGGAAGCCGCGCAGGACACGTCCTTCTCCGCCATGGCGGCCCGCCAGCAGGTGCTGGCTGACGCCGTGCTGCAGGACCCGGCGGTGGAGAGCCTGTCCTCCTTCATCGGCGTGGACGGCACCAACACGACGCTGAACGCCGGGCGGCTGCTGATCAACCTGAAGCCGCAGGCCGAGCGCGGCATGACGGTCGAGGCCGTCATCGACCGGCTGCGGGAAAGCCTGCGGCCGGTGCCGGGCATCGCCTTGTCGATGCAGCCGGTGCAGGACCTGACGGTGGACTCAACCGTCAGCCGGGCGCAATACCAGTTCTTCCTGGAGAACCCGGACGCCAGCCTGTTCGCGGCGTGGGTGCCGCGGCTGGTGGACCGGCTGGCGGCGACGCCGGGCTTCGCGGCGGTGACGAGCGACCTGAACGTCCACGGCCACGCGCTGGACATGGTGATCGACCGCCCGACCGCGGCGCGCTTCGGCATCACGCCGGCCACCATCGACAACGCCCTGTATGACGCCTTTGGCCAGCGCATCGTCTCCACGCTGTACACGCAGTCCAACCAGTACCGCGTCATCATGCAGGCGGACGTGACGGACCCGGACAGACGCTCCGCGTCTGGCCAGGCGAGCCTGCAGCAGGCGCTGGGCGCGATCTACCT
>CAXTUQ010000319.1:0-4561 GCA_964247405.1 uncultured Acetobacteraceae bacterium | reverse complement strand
GACGCTCCGCGTCTGGCCAGGCGAGCCTGCAGCAGGCGCTGGGCGCGATCTACCTGCCGTCCGCCACGGCCGCCGCCGGCCAGGTGCCCCTGGCGGCGATGGTGCGGCTGTCCACCCGCGACGGGCCGTTGCAGATCGGGCACCTCGGGCAGTTCCCGGCGGTCTCGGTGTCATTCAACCTGGCGCCTGGGTCGTCGCTGGACGCGGCGGTGCGGGGGATCGCCGCCGCGGAGCGGGACATCGGCCTGCCGGACAGCTTCACCACCGCCTACCAGGGCGCGCTGGCGGCGTTCCAGTCGTCCTTGTCCAACGAGCTGCTGCTGATCCTGGCGGCGCTGGTGGCGGTGTACGTCGTGCTGGGGGTGCTGTACGAGAGCTTCGTCCACCCGCTGACGATCCTGTCCACCCTGCCGTCGGCCGGGGTGGGGGCGCTGGTGGCGCTGGACCTGACCGGGCACGGCCTGGACATCATCGGGGTCATCGGCATCATCCTGCTGATCGGCATCGTGAAGAAGAACGCGATCATGATGATCGACTTCGCGCTGGCCGCCGAGCGGGAGGAGGGCAAGCCGCCGCGGGATGCGATTTTCCAAGCGTGCCTGCTGCGCTTCCGGCCGATCCTGATGACGACGATGGCGGCGCTGCTGGGCGCGCTGCCGCTGATGCTGGGCGGCGGGTCGGGGTCGGAGCTGCGGCGTCCGCTGGGCATCGCCATCGTCGGGGGACTGCTGGTCAGCCAGGTGCTGACCTTGTTCACCACGCCGGTCATCTACCTCCTGTTCGACCGCCTGGCCCTGCGGCTGACCGGACGCCGGCCCAACCGCCGCCAGGGCGACGCGGCGCCCGCGGAATGACGCGCCGATGATCTCCCGCCCGTTCATCCTCCGCCCCATCGCCACCACGCTGCTGACGCTGGCGATCCTGGCGGCAGGCGCGCTGGCGTACTTCCGATTGCCGGTCGCCTCGCTGCCGGAGGTCGATTTCCCCACCCTCTCCGTCCAGGCCCAGTTGCCCGGCGCGGACCCGGAGACCGTCGCCACCAGCCTCGCCAGCCCGCTGGAGCGCCACCTCGGCCAGATCGCCGACGTGTCGGAGATCACGTCGCAAAGCCAGGTCGGCCAGGCGCGCATCAACCTGCAGTTCGGCCTCGGCCGCGACATCAACGGTGCGGCGCGGGACGTGCAGGCCGCCATCAACGCCGCACGGGCGGACCTGCCGACCAACCTGCTGTCCAACCCGGTCTATCGCAAGGTCAACCCGGCCGACGCGCCCATCCTGATCGTGTCGCTCACCTCCGCCACCCTGACCCGCGGGCAGATCTACGACGCGGCCAGCACCGTCCTGTCGCAGCAGCTGTCGCAGCTCTCCGGCGTCGGCCAGGTGCTCATCAGCGGCGCCGCCCTGCCGGCGGTGCGCGTCGAGCTGGAGCCGCAATCCCTGTTCAAGTACGGCATCGGCCTGGAGGACATCCGCGCCACCCTCGCCTCCGCCAACGCCAACAGCCCCAAAGGCATCGTCGAACTCGGCCCCGAGCGGCTGCAGATCTACACCAACGACCAGGCCAGCCACGCCGCCGACTACCGCCCGCTGATCGTCGCCTACCGCAACGGCCGGGCCGTCCGCCTGACCGACGTGGCTGCGGTCGAGGACGGGGTGCAGGACCTGCGCAACCTCGGCCTCGCCAACGGCAAGCCCGCCGTCCTGGTGATCGTGTTCAAGCAGCCCGGCGCCAACGTCATCAGCACCGTGGACGCCATCAAGGCCACCGTGCCCAAGCTGCGCGCGGCGCTGCCGAACGACATCGACATCCAGTTCGCCTCCGACAGCACCGTCAGCATCCGCGCTTCGCTCAGGGACACGGAGACCACGCTGCTGATCGCGGTGGCGTTGGTGACGCTGGTCGTATGGGTGTTCCTCCGCAACGTCAGGGCGACGCTGATCCCGATGGTGGCGGTGCCGGTGTCCGTGGTGGGGACCTTTGGGGCGATGTACCTGCTGGGCTACAGCCTGGACAACCTGTCGCTCATGGCGCTGACCATCAGCACCGGCTTCGTCGTAGACGACGCCATCGTGGTGCTGGAGAACATCTCCCGCCACATGGAGGACGGGATGCCGCGGCTGCAGGCGGCGCTGAAGGGCGCGCAGGAGGTGGGGTTCACCATCGTCTCGATCACCCTGTCGCTGATTGCGGTGTTCCTGCCGATTCTGCTGATGGGCGGCATCGTCGGCCGGCTGTTCCGGGAGTTCGCGGTCACGCTGTCGCTGGCGATCCTGGTGTCGATGGTGGTCTCGCTGACCACCACGCCGATGCTGTGCGCGTTGTTCTTAAAGCCGGCTGCGCCGCCCGCCGGCTACCCCACGCGCCGCCGCTCCTTCGGCGAGCGCGCCCAGGCGTTCTATGGCCGCACCCTGGCGTGGACGCTGCGGCACAACGGCCTGGTGCTGGTCATCCTGGCCTGCACGGTGGCGCTGAACGTTGTTCTGCTCATGGTGATCCCCAAGGGGCTGTTCCCGGTCCAGGACAGCGGCCGGCTGATCGGCAGCCTGCAAGCGGACCAGAGCACCTCGTTCCAGTCCATGAGCCAGAAGCTCACGCAGATGATGGCCATCGTGCAGCGTGACCCGGCGGTGCTCAGCGTCGTCGGCGCGACCGGCGCGGGCGGCGGCGGCGGCGGCGGGCAGACCAACACCGGCAACGTTTACGTGGCCCTCAAACCCAAAGGCGAGCGCGACAGCCTGGACGCGGTGACGGCCCGGCTGCGGCGGGAGCTGTCGCGCGTGCCGGGCGGACGGCTGTTCCTGGTGCCGGCGCAGGACATCCGCGTGGGCGGGCGGCAGAGCAACGCCGCCTACCAGTACACCCTGCAGGCCGACAGCACCGAGGAGGTGTTCGCCTGGGCGCCCAAGCTGCTGGACGCCCTGCAGCACGACCGGACGCTCACGGACGTCAACTCGGACCAGCAGCAGGCCGGGCTGCAAACGGTGCTGACCATCGACCGGCCGACCGCGTCCCGCCTGGGCATCACGGCGCAGCAGATCGACAACACGCTTTACGACGCCTTCGGCCAGCGGTCGGTCTCGACGATCTACAACGCGCTGAACCAGTATCACGTCGTCATGGAGGTCGCGCCCCAGTACTGGCAGGACCCGGACATCCTGAACCAGATCTGGGTCAGCACGGCGGGCGGATCGCCGAGCGGCACCGCCGCCAGCAACGCCCCGGCCGGGACCGTCGCCGGCAGCACCAGTGCCATCGTTGCGGCGGCGTCGGCCAACGGGCGCAACAACTCGCAGCGCAACGCGGCGCAGAACGCCATCGCGGCGAGCGGCAGCAGCAGCGCCTCCGCCGGGGCGGCGGTCAGCACGGGCGCGGAAACCATGGTGCCGCTGTCGGCGGTGGCGCGGTTCAGCCAGGGCAAGACGGCGCTGTCGGTCAATCACCAGAGCCAGTTCGTCGCGGCCACCCTCTCGTTCAACCTGGCGCCGGGCCGCTCGCTCTCGGACGCCTCCGCCGCCATCGGCCGGGCGGTGGCGGCGCTGCACATGCCGGCCGGCATCGTGGGATCGTTCGCCGGCACCGCGCAGGTGTTCCAGCAGTCGCTGAACAGCGAAGCCATGCTGGTCGCGGGGGCGCTGTTGGCGGTGTACATCGTGCTGGGGGTGCTGTACGAGAGCTTCGTGCATCCCGTCACCATCCTGTCCACCTTGCCGTCCGCCGGCATCGGCGCGGTGCTGGCGCTGATGCTGTTCAACACCGAGTTCTCGCTCATCGCCGTGATCGGGGTCATCCTGCTGATCGGCATCGTCAAGAAGAACGCCATCCTGATGATCGACTTCGCGCTGCATGCCGAGCGGGAAGAGGGGGCGTCCAGCCGGGACGCCATCTTCCAGGCATGCCTGATGCGGTTCCGCCCCATCACCATGACCACCGCGGCGGCGCTGCTGGGCGCGCTGCCGCTGGCGCTGGCCTACGGCAACGGGGCGGAGCTGCGGCGTCCGCTGGGCATCGCCATCGTCGGCGGGCTGATCGTGAGCCAGGTGCTGACGCTGTACACCACACCGGCGGTTTACCTGCTCCTGGACCGGCTGCGGCCGAGCCGCGGCGGCGCCCCTGCGCCGAAGCCGGCAGAATGAGGGCTGCCCTGTTGGGGGGCGTCCTGCTCGCCGCCTGCACCGTTGGACCCGACTACCGCCGCCCGGACGCCGTGGGGGTGACGGGCGGGTTCAAGGAAGCGCCGCCGGGCTGGACGGTCGCGCAGCCGCAAGACGCAGCGCCCAAGGGCGCATGGTGGGAGGTTTACCACGATCCGGTGCTCAGCCGCCTGGAGCGGCGGGTCGCGGTGTCGAACCAGACCGTCAAGCAGTTCGAGGCTCAGTACCGGGAAGCGCAGGCAACGGTCGATGTCGCGCGCTCGGCGTTGTTTCCCACGGTGGGGCTGTCGGTGGGGGACACCCGGTCCTCGCGCGGAAGCTCCTCGTCCCTGCTGGGCAGCACGGCGGGCAGCGTGGGGGCGAACCCGCGGGCCGCCGTGCGGCCCAGCAGGGACGAGGAGCTTCCGCG
>CAXTUQ010000318.1:0-7130 GCA_964247405.1 uncultured Acetobacteraceae bacterium | reverse complement strand
GATTGGGCGGCGCTGCGCGACATGGCCGGCATCGGCGCCTCGGCGGCCGGGTTCTCGCCCAGCAGGGTGGACGCCGCCGGCAGGAACATCCGCGCCCCGGACAGGTCGGCGCCGGAAAAGTCGGCGCGGATGATGATGGCCCGGTCGAGGTCGGCCCCGGCCAGGTTGGCGCCCGCCAGGTTGGCCCCGGTCAGGTCCGCGCCGAACAGGTTGGCCCCGGCGAGGTTCGCGCCGCTGAGGTCGAGGTCCGCGAGGTCCAGCCGCGACAGATCCTGGCCGGCGAGGTCGGCCGGGTGCCCGGCGCGCAGCAACGCGATCACCTGCCGCACCGTCACCGACGCCGCGCTCGCCGGCATCGCCCACACGCCCAGCAACACGGCCGCCAGCGCAAGCGGGATGCGGGTTCGCCGACGCGCCGGGTGCTTCATGGGATGGCAGCCTACACCGGGCGTCCGGCATGGCGCTACAGCGTTCTCGGGCGTGGAAGGGGAGCAGAAGGCTGCGGACCCACGTTTATGGACCCGGCTCCGGCGACATGCCATGCGCGCGCCGCCATGCGGCCCTGTCAGCGGGGTCATCCGGGTCGTAGCGCAGGTCCACCCGCACGCCGTCGAACTGGCGCGTCAGCACCTTGAGGTAGGAGTGGTCGTAAACCGTGACTTGCAATACGTCTGGCGCCATCCAGGCAAGACGCGGCCTTTCGTCATGGTGCCCGCCCGTATCCACCCCGAGCAGGTCGGCGGCGTGCGCCGGGTCGCGGGTGGAGACGAGCTGGGCCTCCGCGACGACATATCCTACGCCCATCCCGATCAGGCATGCGGTCTCGTCCACCCTGGCCTCCCATACCCCGTCCGGCGAGGGCAGGCGGGCGACGATGGCCTCCTCGCAAGGGGCCTCCCCATGCCTGGCGTCCCACATCCCAAGCAAGTAGAACGCTAACGGCAACGCGCCCACCCTGCCGATGGCGAGCAACACGGCCAGCACGGCGCTCACGCCGAGCGCCATAAGCCAGAGGCGAGGCCGTTTGTGCCCGAGCATAGGCCGCGCCAGTCCCGTTCAGGGTTTGGCCGCGGCGCGGATAAGGCCGGACTGATAGAGCTGGAAACCCAGGTCCGTGTTGGCGACATTACGCCGGGGCAAGTGGGTGTAAGTCTCGTCCATGTCAGGACCGCTCTTTTCAGTGCTTCTTCTGAAGCTGCTATGCCTCGACGCGTAAGCGTCCTGGAGGCGTAGGATGTTGTCCCGCGATATGCCGGCGGACGCCGCATAGAGGCCGATCGCGACGGTGGCATAGTCCACGTATTCTGAGTAGTTCTTGCGACCGGCACGTTGCGCGTCCCACTCGCCACCTTGCCTGAACTTGTATAGCTGCTCGAACTCACGCAGCAGCATGGCAAGCCCCGCGTCGCCGCCATACGGGTTGGCGATGTGACTGAGAGCGTCGTAGCGGCTTTTGTCTGCCGTTCCCTGTTTGACAAAGAAGTGTGGATCAAGCCCAGCAGGGCGCAGCATCTGCTGGCCTTTGTAAGGTCCTTTAGGGATCAGGACGGGATTGCCCCGGTCGTCCAAAACCGGCACGGGTGCGGTCGGGTCCTTGGGCGTGCTTACGCTGGCTGCCGCGGCACCCTCGGCGGCTCTTGCGTTAGCAGTTGTTGTCGCGCCTGCGAGGGTCGCGGCGAGCTGATGCGGCACGGCCACGCCGTTGCTTGCGCCGCTATCGGGACTGCCGCCGCGGGCGATAGCCGCAGCTGCCGTGGCCGCATCACGAGGGTGGACGCCGAGAGAGGTCGCGCGCATCGATTGAAGGGCGGAAAGCGCAAGCTCCGTGCTGGTTTGCCGCGCATCTTTCAACGCCTGCTCAAGTTGACGTCGCGACTCGGCGTAACCCTGGCCCACACGCTCCATAGGGTCCGGCCCTTGCCGGCGAGGCTTGGACCATGTGAAAACTGCGCAAACCTACGGTTTCGCAGGGATGACGATGGTATCCATGCCGTAGGGAAACTGATCGGCGGAGGGGCGTTCGGGCGGCAGTTCAACAGGTGGGAAGTCGTCAGACATCGGCGCCTCCTGATGCGCCCGCCCCGTATCGATTTCCTCTAGCAAGGATGCAAGTCCTAACTACGTCCAATCCGTCCGCCGCGCCCGTTCCAGCCGCACGCCCCCCTAGCCGCCACCCGTCGTCCCCGTCTAAGCACAGGCCATAGGGCGGACCCAACACTGACACCGCTGAGAAAATAGACCGGACGGGCGGCCTGAGCGGAACCGCGCCCCTCAAAGACGGAGCACCCAATGTTCTACGAGACCGCCCGAGGCCACGGCCTGCCGCACGACCCGGTGAAGGCGCTGATCGCCCCCCGCCCCATCGGCTGGATCTGCGCCATGAGCGCCGCGGGCGAGACGAACCTGGCGCCCTACTCCTTCTTCAACCAGGTGTCCGACCGGCCGCACATGGTCATGTTCTCCTCGGCCGGGCGCAAGGACGCCATCAGCTTCATCGAGGAAACCGGCGAGTTCACCTGCTCCATCGTCTCTTGGGAGCAGCGGGACGCGATGAACCGCACCTCCGCGCCGCTGCCGCGCGGGCAGAGCGAGTTTGAGCACGCCGGGCTGGAGCCGGAACCCTCCGTGCTGGTCCGGCCGCCCCGGGTCCGCGGCGCCCCGGCGGCGCTGGAATGCCGGCTGGTCAAGACCCTGGAGCTTGCGCCGCTTGGAGGAGGCGAGGCCGGCTATGTCATGGCGATCGGCCAGGTGGTCGGCGTCTACATCGACGACCGGGTGATCGAGAACGGCACCGTGGACACGTTGCGTTTGCAGATCATCAGCCGCGCCGGCTACCATGACTATTTCCTGGCCGACCACAAGTTCGCCCTGACCCGCCCCACTTAGGTATGAAGCTGGGGGCTTGAAGCTCGGGCGGCCACGACGCCTTCCCATGCGGGCCTGTAATGGCCATGCTGTCCGGCAATCGGAAGCGTCCTAAATCACCCATCGGAGACCACCATGGTCGGACCAGTCACAGGCGACGCGCCCCGCTCGAAGATCGCCACGGTGCTCCGGGTGACGAGCGGCAACTTCCTTGAGATGTTCGACTTCTTCCTGTTCGGGTTCTACGCGACCTACATCGCCCGCGCGTTCTTCCCGGCCGGGAGCGAGTTCGCCTCGCTGATGTTCACCTTCATGACGTTCGGCGCCGGGTTCCTGATGCGGCCGCTCGGCGCGGTCCTACTCGGCGCCTACGTGGATCGGATCGGACGCCGCCGGGGCCTGATCGTGACGCTCTCCATCATGGCGTGCGGCACGGTGCTGATCGCCTTCGTGCCGGGCTATGCCACTATCGGCCTGCTGGCGCCGGTCCTCGTGTTGGTCGGGCGGCTGCTGCAGGGCTTCTCCGCCGGGGTCGAGCTGGGCGGCGTGTCCGTTTACCTGTCGGAGATGGCGCCGCCGGGGCGCCGCGGCTTTTTCGTGTCCTGGCAGTCCGGCAGCCAGCAGGTCGCCATCATGGTCGCCGCCGCCATCGGCTTCGCGGTGAACCGGCTGCTGGCGCCCGAGGGCATCGCGGCCTGGGGCTGGCGCATCCCGTTCTTCATCGGCTGCCTGATCATCCCGTTCCTGTTCTACATCCGCCGCTCCCTGGAGGAAACGCCGGAGTTCCTGGCCCGCAAGCACCGGCCCTCGCTCGGCGAGACATTCGCCTCGCTCGCCCGCAACTGGCGGATCGTGGGGATCGGCATGTTGCTGGTCGCGATGACCACGATCTCCTTCTACGCGATCACGGTCTATACCCCGACCTTCGGCAAGAGCGTGCTCAAGCTGTCGGATGCCGACAGCCTGATCGTCACCTTCTGCGTCGGCCTGTCCAACTTCGTCTGGCTGCCGGTGATGGGGGCGCTGTCGGACCGGATCGGGCGGCGGCCCATCCTGCTGGTGTTCTCCGCCCTCACGCTGCTGACCGCCTATCCGGCGCTGGCCTGGCTGGTCGGCCATGCCTCGTTTGCCAACATGCTGATCGTGCTGCTGTGGCTGTCGTTCCTGTACGGCAGCTACAACGGCGCCATGGTGGTGGCGCTGACGGAGATCGTGCCGCCCGGCGTGCGCACCGCCGGGTTCTCGCTGGCCTATTCGCTGGCGACCGCGCTGTTCGGCGGGTTCACGCCGCTGGTATCCACCTGGCTGATCGAGGCGACGGGCAACCGCGCCGCGCCGGCCTTCTGGCTGGCGTTCGGGGGTGCCTGCGGCCTCCTGGCGACGCTGCTGGCCTACCGCGAGGGCCGCACCCGGATCGCCGCGGCCGAAGGCGTGTCGGCTTAGGTGGCCGCCATGCAGCGCCGCCGCTTCCTGCGCCATGCCGTTCTTGTCCTCGCCGGTTTTGCGCTGGCCGGCGGCGCGGAAGCGGCCGAGATCCGGGTGGTCAGTTCTGGCGGCTTCGCCGCCGCCTTTCGCGCCCTCGCCCCGGCGTTCGAGCGCGCGACCGGCCATACGCTCGTGACGGGCTGGGGACCCTCCATGGGGCAGACGGTGGACGCCGTGCCCGCCCGGTTGGCAAGGGGCGAGCCGATCGACGTGCTCATCATGGTCGGCGACGCGCTCGGCCAACTGGTCGAGCAGGGCACGGTGGCCGCGGACAGCCGGGCCGACCTCGCGCGCTCGGGCATCGGGGTGGTCGTGCGGGCGGGCGCGCCCCGGCCGGACATCGGCTCCGCCGACGCAGTCCGGCGCGCGCTGCTTGCGGCCAAGTCTATCGCCTATTCGGACAGCGCCAGCGGCGTATACATCGAGCGCGAGATGCTGCCCCGCCTGGGCATCGCCGATCAACTGGTAGGCCGGGCGCGGATGATCCCGGCCGAGCCGGTCGGCGCCGTCGTGGCGCGCGGGGAGGCCGAGATCGGCTTCCAGCAGATCAGCGAGCTGCGGCCCATCCGGGGCATCGACCTGGTCGGGCCGCTGCCGCCCGGGCTGCAGCGGGTCACGGTGTTCTCCGCCGGCGCGCTCGCCCGCAGCCGGGAGCCGGACGCGGCGCGGGCGCTGATCCGCTTCCTGGCATCGCCCGCCGCGGCCGGGGCCATCGTGGACAGCGGGATGGAGCCGATGGGAACGGCGGGCCGGGACTGAGGCGGCACCCGGGCCTTGTCGGTCCGGCATGATCCCGTCCCCATAGTGCAGGGCGATGATGTCGAGGCGCCGCGCCTACGCGCGCAGATGAGGAACCAAACGATGCTGTATTGCGTGCACATGGATGTCCGGGTGCCGCCCGGCACGGACCCGGCCCTGTTCGACCGGCTCAAGGCCGAGGAAAAGGCGCGGTCCCAGGACTTGCAGCGCAGAGGCAAGTGGCGGCATTTGTGGCGCGTCGCCGGGCGCTACGCCAACATCAGCGTGTTCGACGTGGCGAGCCATGACGAACTGCACGCCATCCTGTCGGGGCTGCCGCTGTTCCCGTTCATGGAGATCAGCGTCACCCCGTTGAGCCAGCACCCTTCCGCGATCCATCAGGAGTGATACGGACGGCTTGGTTGAATGACCGTCATCCGTCGATGGGTTGCACCCATCCTACGGCATGGGTGCAATCCATCGGCAACCGCACACGGGTCGATCAATGGTGCCGCCCGTATAACGTGCGCCAAGCTGGACAAACGCCAGGCGGCGCAGGTCCGCGACATGCGCGGCCGGGCTGAACCATTCGCGCGAAATGCCAAGGTGTTTCCTGGCGGCAACACCAGCAAGAATCATTGTCAATACACAACAAACTGCCTTGCACACGGTTTTGTGATATGCTGTCCTCACATGGTCGAGACCGTGGAGGCGTGTGGTGCAATCTGCCTTGGACAGCTTCGTGTTCGATAAGGTGCTTCTTGCCATTGGGAAGACCCTGCGGGTCGAGCCATCCGGCCTTTCGCGGTCAACCCGGCTGGTGGACGACCTGTCGCTCGGCGGCTTTGCCCGCCTGAGACTCGCGCTTTGCCTGGAAGACCTTTTCGACATGGAACTGCAGAACGACACCGTCGAGCGGTTCCAGACCTTGGGCGACATCGCGAGCTATTTCAGCTTCCGGTATTTCAGGGATGTCGATTTGGCGCCGTTGGGCGCGACAGCTTAGGGCGCTTGCGTCTCCGACGGCGCCGGCCCCGTATCCGCCAGCTCCTCCAAGATCGGGCAATGCGGCCGGCCATCGCCCTCGCACCGGTCGGCCAAGTGACGGAGCGCGCTGCTCATCTCCGCGATGGCCCGCGCCTTTTGCTCAAGCGCCGCAGCGTGGGACAAGGCCAGGCGCTTCACGTCGGCACTTGCCCGGCCCTCGTCCCGCCACAGCGCCAGCAGTTCGCGCATTTGCGCGACGGAGAAGCCCAAGCTGCGCGCCCGCCGCAGGAAGCGCAGCGCCTGCACGTCGTGGTCCGCATAGCGCCGGTAGCCGGCGGCGCTGCGCCCTGCCGGGGCGAGGAGGCCGACGCGCTCGTAGTAGCGGAGCATCTTGGCGGACACGCCGGACGCCGCCGCGGCCTCCCCGATGTTCATGTCCGGCGCCCGCGCCGGCCTGGCGCGTCTGGTCGCCCGCGCCGTCCCGGCGCCTCTGGTCGCCAGCGCCGCAGCAGCAGCGCGCTGCCCACCACGCCGACGCTGGAGAACGCCATCGCCGCCCCCGCCACCACCGGGCTGAGCAGGCCCGCCGCCGCCAACGGGATGCCGACCACGTTGTAGGCGAAGGCCCAGAACAGGCCGTGCCAGATGCACCGGTAGGTCCGGCCCGCAATGTCCAGCGCCGCCGGGACCAGGGCCGGGTCGCCGCGCATCAGCGTGACGCCCGCCGCCGCCGCCGCGACATCCGTGCCGGTCGCCATGGCAAGACCCAGGTCGGCCGCCGCCAGCGCCGCCGCGTCGTTCACGCCGTCGCCCACCATCGCCACCGGCCCGCGCCCGCGCAGCGCCGCGACCAGACGCGCCTTGTCCTCCGGCAGCGCCAGCGCGTGGACCTCGTCCATGCCGAGCGCGCGCGCCGCGGTATCCGCGGCGCCCTGGTTGTCGCCGGTCAGCAGCACGGTGCGGAGGCCGCGGCGGCGCAAGGTGGCGACGGCCTCCGCTGCTCCCGGCTTCACCGCGTCGCCGAAGCCGAGCAGCCCCAGCAGGCGCCCGTCGGC
>CAXTUQ010000317.1:0-7153 GCA_964247405.1 uncultured Acetobacteraceae bacterium | reverse complement strand
CCACCACCCCGGTTTGCAGCACATACGCCCGGTGCGCCACCTGCAGCGCCATGGCCGCGTTCTGCTCCACCATGAAGATCGTCGTCCCCTGGCGGTTGATCGCCTGGATGATGTCGAACACCTGCTCCACGAACAGCGGCGACAGGCCCATCGACGGCTCGTCCATGCAGATCAGCCGCGGCCGGGCCATCAGGGCGCGGCCGATGGCCACCATCTGCTGCTCCCCGCCCGACAGCGTGCCGGCCAACTGCGCGCGCCGTTCCTTCACCCGGGGGAACAGCCCGTAAACCCGCTCCAAATCCTCATCGAACCCGGCGTCGCGCGACCGCGTGTAGGCGCCCATCTCCAAGTTCTCGAACACCGTCATGCGCGGGAACAAGCGCCGGGCTTCCAGCACTGGGGCGATGCCGCGGGCGACGCGGGCGCTGGTGGACAGGCGCTCGATGGGCTTGCCCTCGAACAGCACCGCACCGCTGGTCGGGCGCACCATGCCCATGATGGTCTTCATCGTCGTCGATTTGCCGCAGGCGTTGCCACCCAGCAGCGACACGATCTCGCCCGGCGCGATGGTGTAGTTCACATCCTTCAGCACATGCAGGTCGCCGTAATGCGTGTTCACGCCGCGGAACTGCAGTATCGGCGCCGGGTCAGGCGACACGGTCGGTCTCCATCACCGCGGCCCGGGCGGCACGGCCCAGGTAGGCCGTCAGCACCTGCTCGTTGCGCCGCACCTCCTCCGGACGGCCCTCGGCGATCTTCACTCCGTGGTCCAGCACCACCACCGTGTCGGCCAGCGCCGTCACCACGTCGAGCTTGTGCTCGATGATCAGGATCGTCAGACCCATCTCGTGCAGCGACTTGATCTGCTCGGCCAGCTCCAGCGTTTCCGCCGGGTTCATCCCCGCGGTCGGCTCGTCCAGCAGCAGGATGTGCGGGCGCGACGCGAGCGCGCGGACGATCTCCACCCGGCGGCGGTTGGCGTAGGACAGCCCGCTCACCACCTGCCCCACCCGCGGCGCCAGCCGGTTGCCGAACATTGCGATCAGGTCCAGCACGGAGGCCTGCGCCGCCCGCTCCTCCGCCCGGTTGCCGGGCGTGTGCAGCACGGAGGCCACGGCGCCGCTGCGCAGCCGTGCGTGCCGCCCGACCATCACGTTCTCCAGCACCGTCAGGTTCGGGAACAACCGGATATTTTGAAATGTCCGCGCCACGCCGCGCGCCAGCACCTGATGCGGCGCGAGGCCCAGCAACTCCTGCCCGCGGAACGTGATCGACCCGGAGTACGCCGGCACCAGCCCGGTGATCACATTGAACAGCGTCGATTTGCCGGACCCGTTCGGTCCGATCACCGCCACCACGCCGCCCGCGGGCACGCTGATGTCGATGCCGTCCAGCGCCACCAGGCCGCCGAACCGCACCGAAACGCCGCGGATCTCCAATGCGCCCTCCCCCGGCTCCCAGCGCGGGATGCGGTCCAGGTGCAGGAAGCCGCCGCGCGTCACCTCCGCGTGCTGGGCGGCGAAGTTGAGCGGAGGCGCCTTGCGCGTCGCGGGGATTAGCCCGTTGCGCCGATACAGCATCATGGCAATCAGGATCAGGCCGAAGAACAACTGGGTCCATTGCACCAGGTCGATGCGGGTGAGCGCCGGGCTGTTCACGGCCTCCCCCAGGTCGTGCAGCCATCCCGTAAGCTGCGGCAGGAACCAGGTCTGCATCAGTTGCAGCAGTACCGCGCCGACCACCACGCCCCATACGCTGCCCATGCCGCCCAGCACGACCATGACCAGCAGCATGGAAGACACGTTGAAGTTGAACATCTCCGGCGTCGCGGTCTGCAGCTTGGCGACGAAGAACACGCCCGTCATGCCGGCGAACGCCGCGCCGATGGCGAAGGCCAGCAGCTTGAACCGCACCGGGTTCACCCCCATCGCGCCCGCCGCTGTCTCGTCCTCGCGGATCGCCATCCAGGCCCGCCCGACCCGGCTGTCGCGCAGCCGGGTGGACACGAAGATCAGCAGCGCCACCAGACCGAGGCCCACGTAGTAGTATGGCGTCGAATCCACGCCGAAGCTCTGGCCCAGCAGGCTCGGCGCCTGGATGCCGTTCAGCCCGGCGGCGCCGTTGGTCACGCCGTCCATGTTGCGCGCCACAATGGGCACGATCTCGCCGAAACCGAGCGTCACGATGGCCAGGTAGTCGCCGCGCAGCCGCAGGGTGGGGGCGCCGAAGCACACGCCGAACGCCGCACTGACCACCGCCGCCGTCGGCAAAGCGAGCCAGAACGACAGGGTGAAGTGCACCAGGTCCGGGCCGCCCTGGTTCATCTTCTCGACGAGGCCCAGGAACGCCAGCGGCGCCCAGGCATTGCTCCAAAGCGGCATTACCTGAAAGCTGCTCAAAATGCCGTAGTAATAGGCACCGATGGCGAAGAACGCGGCGTAACCAAGGTCCAGCAGCCCGGCGAACCCCACCACCACGTTCAGCCCCAGCGCCAGGGTCGCATACGACATCGCGTTGGCGATGCTGTCGATGGTGGCATCGTCGTCATACACCAGCGGGAACAGCAGCAGCGCCAGGCCGAGCACCACCAATCCCAGCCCCCGCCGCCGTTCCGGCGTCAGGCCGGCCAGCGGGCGGGACACGTAGGCGAGTGCGGACGACCCCATGCGCAAGCCTTTCAGGATTTGTTCGGGGCCAGGCGCCCCATCAGCCCGGCCGGCCGTACGACCAGCACCAGCACCAGCAGGCCGAAGATGATCACGTCAGCCCAGGCGGTGCCGACGGTCTGCCCGCTCACCGCCTCGATCAGCCCGATCACCACGCCGCCCAGCATGGCGCCGGGCACGTTGCCGATGCCGCCCAGCACGGCGGCGGTGAAGGCGCGCAGCCCGGCGGCAAAGCCGATATCGACCTTCGCCAAGTTGTAGTACAGCCCGAAGATCACGCCGCAAGCGCCTGCTAAGGCGGAACTCAGGAAGAAGGTGGTCATCACCACGCGGTCCACCTCGACGCCCATCATCCGCGCCGCTTCCGGGTCCTGCGCGGTGGCACGCATCGCCTTGCCCATCCGGGTGCGCTGCACGAAATAGGTCAGCCCGGCCATCAGCACCACGGCGATGACCCAGATCAGCACCTCCCGCAGCCGCAGCACCGCGCCGCCGATATGCCAGGCGACGGGCGGCAGCGGGTTCGGGAAGTTCTTCGCGTCCGAGCCGAGCGTCAGCAGCACGACGTTGAACAGCACGTAGGAGACGCCGATGGTCGTGATCATCGGTGCCGGCCCTGTCACGCCGCGCAAGGGGCGCAGCAGGAACCGTTCGATCCCCACCCCGATGGCCCCGCACACCAGCATCGCGACGGCGAACGCCGCCAGCAGCGTGCCGATCAGCGGCAGGCCGATCAGCACCGTCTCCTGGCCCACCAGCCCAAGACTTTGCAGCGTGAGCATGGCGACCATCGCACCGACCATGAACACGTTGAAATGCGCGAAGTTGATCAGCTCGGCGATGCCGTAAACCAGCGTGAAGCCAAGCGCCAGGAGCGAGTACATCGCCCCCAGGCTCAGCCCGTTGATCACCTGCTGCAGCAGCAGGTCGAAGGATGTCACGGCTCAGGCGACCGGCGCGACGCCCACGTACTTGTATTGCGCTGTCGGATCGTCGAGCGGATGCTCGGCATCCCTGCGGATCTGGAACACGCTGATGACCTTGTTCCGCAGGTCGCCGTTCGCGTCGAACTCGACCGGGCCGATCATGCTGTTCGGCAGCTTCACGCCCTGGATCGCGTCGCGCACCAGGTCCCGCGTCACCGGCTTGCCCGAGGCGGCGACCCGCTTCACCGCTTCGATGATCACCAAGGCGCCAGTGTAGCACGTGATGGTGTAATCGTCCGGCCGCTCCTTGAAACGGGCGAAGTAGCGGTCGCTGAACTTGGCGGAGATCGGGTCCTCGGTCACGTGAGGAGACGCGACCGTGGCGTACCAGCCTTCAACGGCCGGAAAGCCGGCACCTTTCAGCAGATCCACGGTCTGCATCCCGTCGCCGCCCGCCTTGATGACATCCGGGATGATCTCGTACGCCTGCTTGGCCAGCTTCACCCCGGCTTGAGCGACCCCGCCGTAGTAAAGCCCTTGGGGGTTCAGCGACTTGATCTTGGTCAGGATCGGCGCGTAATCCGCGGCCTTGGGGTCCAGCCGGTCGCGCCCCAGCACCTTGATGCCCCGCTTCTCCGCCTGCGCCTGAAACGAATCGGCGATGCCCACCCCGTACGCGCCGGAGTCGTCGAGCACGAAGATCGTCTTCACCTTCAGCGTATCGGCCATGTAGTTGGCCATGTTCGGCCCCTGATAGGCGTCGGTCGCCACCGTCCGGAAGTAGATCGCCTTGCCCGCCGGCCGGTACTGCTGGGCGAACTTCGGGTCGGTCAGGTCGGGGTTGGTCGAGGCCGGGGTGATGATCGCGAGGTTGCCCTGGCTCAGGATCGGCGCCATCGCCTTGCCCGCGCCCGACATCTGCGGGCCGAGCGCCGCCACATACGCCTTGTCCGAAACCATGGTGCGCGCGTTGGTCGCCGCCTGCGCCGGGTCGTATTGCCCGGCGGTGGCCGTGGCGTCGTCGAGCTTCACGAGCTGGAACGTGTAGCCCGGCACCGTCTTGGCGGCGTTCGCCTCCTCGAACGCGATGACCGCGCCGTTGCCGATCCGCCCGGCGTTCTCCGCATCGGCCCCGGTGAAGGACAGGTTGACGCCAACCTTGATGACCTTGTCGGCGGCCCGCGCGCCTCTCGAACCCGCTGCGGCGGTTGCGGCGAGAACGGCCGCGGTCTGGATGGCAGCACGACGTGATATCATGTCAACTCGCTCCCCTGCTGGGACATGCACTGACCCGCCGCAACTGGCGATGTCTATTTAAGAACACGTTATGCAAGGGAAGGGCCAGAACTTTCGTCTGGCCCCTGCCGGTCCAGTCATGCCCGGTTCAATCCGGAACGTCGCCGACGGATGCCGGCTCGATTTGCCGCGGGTGGTTGGTCGCTGCAGCGTCCGACCTCGGCCATCTTCAGCCGCCCCGCCTCGCATTGGCCCGGACCGCCCGGCCGCGCCGGGTCGGTGTGGGCATAGGCGGCACGGCGGCGAATGACTGCCGCAGCCGCTCGCTCGCGAACTCCACCGCCGCCTTGCCCTCCGGCACCACCGCGCCGGTGCCGAAGAATTCGTGCGTCACGCCGGGGTAGAGCCAGGTCTCCTCCGGCACGCCGGCTGTGCGCAGGCGGTCCCCCAGCATCTCGCCGCCCGAGCGGAGCGGGTCGATCTGCGCCAGGATGATCGTCGTGGGCGGCAAGCCCTGGAGGTCGGACACGCCCACGAGGTTAAGGCGCGTGTCCGCCGTGTCCTGCGGCCCGCGGCCGTAGTACTTGATGAACCATTCCAGCGCGGCCCGGCTCAGCGGCTTCGCCTGCGCGTTCTCCTGCACGCTCGGCGCCGTCAGGTCCGTGCTGGCGACGGGATAGACCAGCAACTCATGCACCGGCATCGGCAGCTTCTGGTCCCGGGCCGCCAGCGCCACGTTGAAGGCCAGGTTGCCGCCCGCGCTTTCCCCCGCCACTGCGACGTGCCGCTCATCGCCACCCAGCGGCGCCGCGTGTTCCAGCACGAACTTGTAGGCTGCGACGGCGTCGTCATGCGCGGCGGGGAAGCGATCCTCAGGCCCCTTCCGGTACTCCACCGACACCACGATGGCCCCGGCGCCGTTCGCCAAAGCCCGCGCCGAGCTGTCATAGGTGTCAATGGTCGCGATCACCCAGCCGCCGCCGTGGAAGTACAGGATGATCGGCAACGGACCGGGCGTCGCCGCGGCTGGCCGGTACACCCGGGCCGCAAGCAGCCCGGACGCCCCCTGCACCTGGATGTCCTCGACCCGCGCCGGCATGGGCGCCGTGCTCATGCCGCGCTGCTGCTCCACCTTCAGCACGGCGTCGGCAACCGAGGGGTTCATCCGCGCCTGCACCGGCGTCAGGTCGTCAATCGGCTTGGCCCCAAGATCGGCCTGCGCGGCAAGTACGGCCGCCATGTCGGCCGTGGGCTGATACGGCGTCGTCCCCTGCGGCGGCGAGGCGCACCCCGACAGCAAGACGGCCGCGAAACCGGCCAGGCGCATGGAACGGATATGATGACGCATGACAATCCTTGATGAGAGCAATGGTGGCCAGTTGATACGCAACCCTGTAATTTTCAGATGCAGGCATCAACGCTTGTTGATCCCGCACCTGCCCGGTCCGGGACCGCGGGCCGTTCCGGCAGTTTCAACCACTTGCCCGGGCATTGTCGCGGACCGTCCCGGAGTACAATGTGCCGGCGCTTGAGGCATCAAAGGGAAGCGGCGGATGGACAAGGGGCTGCGCAAGGGTCTCACGAGCTACGGCGACGCCGGGTTCTCGCTGTTCCTGCGCAAGGCGTTCATCAAGGCGATGGGCTACTCCGACGACGCGCTCGACCGTTCCATCGTCGGCATCACCAACACGGCGAGCGACTACAACCCCTGCCACGGCAACGCCGGCGCGCTGATCGAGGCGGCGAAGCGCGGCGTCATGCTGGCCGGCGCCATGCCCATGGTGTTCCCGACCATCTCGATCCACGAGAGCTTCGCCCACCCGACCTCGATGTTCCTGCGCAACCTGATGGCGATGGACACGGAGGAGATGATCCGCGCCCAGCCGATGGACGCGGTGATCGTCATCGGCGGCTGCGACAAAACGCTGCCGGCGCAGGTCATGGCGGCGGCCAGCGTGGACCTGCCGACCGTTGTCGTCCCCGTCGGCCCCATGGTCGTCGGCCACCACAAGGGCGAGGTGCTCGGCGCCTGCACCGACTGCCGCCGGCTGTGGAGCGCCCACCGCGCCGGCACGGTCGATGCGGCGGAGATCGAGGTCGTCGAGGGCCGGCTCGCCCCCTCCGTCGGCACCTGCATGGTGATGGGCACGGCGAGCACCATGGCCTGCGTCACCGAGGCGCTCGGCCTGGCCTTGCCGATGGCCGCCACCATCCCGGCGCCCCACGCCGAGCGGGTGCGCCTCGCCGAGGCGAGCGGGCGGCGCGCGGCCGGGATGGCGGTCGCGGGCGGGGCGCGCCCGGGGGGATTGCTGGCGCCGTGGGCGG
>CAXTUQ010000316.1:0-7211 GCA_964247405.1 uncultured Acetobacteraceae bacterium | reverse complement strand
CGGCGCCCATCGTGTGCTTCAGGTCAGGGCCGCGGTGCTGGACGGGCGCTTTGGCAACCCGTCCGGCCTTATGTAGCTGCTGCCACCGGCGAGATTAGGCTTGTACCCGGCGGCTGGTGCTGCCATGGATGGTGCTGGTTTTCCCCCTCGTGATCGGTCTCCATGGCGCAGCATTTCCTGCTTTCGGCCGGCGCGCGTTCGCTCAGCGCCGCCAAGATAATGCGCATGTCCGACAGCGGGGTCGAGGACGTGTTCCTGCGCCTGCGCTGGCCCGAGACGGACGGCAAGCCTGTATGTCCCGGACTGCGGCTGTTCGATCTGCTATGCCTGCCGGCGGCCGGCGGGCCATCTGCGATGACGGTGCAAGGCGTGCCGTCGCGATTTCTCGATCACCTCGGGCACCTTGTTCGCCTGGCACAAGCTGCCGCTGCGGACCTACCTGCTGGCCGTCGCCGGCTTCTGCAACGAGGTCAAGGGCAAGAGCATGCTCGCCTTTTCCCGCGAGCTCGACGTGCAATACAAGACGGCGTTCGTGCTGGCGCACAAGCTGCGCGAGGCCATGGCGTCCAGCATAAAGGGCCTGCGGATCGGCGGCGAAGGGCGGGTGGCCGAGATCGACGGCGCCTATTTCGGCGGCCATGTCCGGCCAGAGAACCGGACGGCCGACCGGGTCGACCGGCGGCTGGCTGGGAACAAGTCGGGCAAACGCCGGGTCGTGGCGGCGATGCGCGAGCGCAATGGCCGCACGCTGGCGCAGGTGTTCGCCGCCGAGGACGCGGCCGTGCCGGCCATTCGCCAGCGGATCGCCCGGGGCACGGTGGTGCACGCCGACGAGAGCCCGGCCTGGAACCCGCTGCACGCCCGGTTTGCCATGCAGCGGATCAACCACCAGGACGGCTACAGCATCGACGGCGCCTGCACCAACGGGGCGGAGTCCTTTTTCTCCCGCCTGCGCCGCGGCGAACTGGGCCACCACCACCACATCGCCGGGCCCTACCTGGTCCGCTACGCCCAGGAGGCCGCCTGGCGGGAGGACCTGCGCCGCGTCGGCAACGGCGAGCAGGCGCATGGCATCGTCGGCCTCGCGATGCGAAGCAGCCCTTCGGTCGATTTTTGCGGCTATGGGCAACGCGCGCAAGCCGCCTAGCCGATCCGTCACGAGACCACGCCGGCGATCTCGACCCGCTGGATCGTGACTTTCGCACGGCTGAGCGACCCGAGAACGGTCTTTTGGACCAGCGCGCAGCTGCGTTCATCCGTGGCCGGGATGGCCTTCACGCCCATGACCTGCTCGGTGAGCGCGCACGTCGTCATGGGCTGCGGCGTCTCGCGCAGCACGCCGTGGATCAGCTGCAGGCATTCGCCAGGGCGGAACCAGGCGCTGCGGGGCCGCTGCGGCCGGAGGCTGATCGCCTCGGGCGCAAGGTCCGGGTCGAACAACCGCATGGCGGCGTCGAGATGCACAAGGCTGGCACGATGCCGGACGATCTGCTGCTCCAGACGGCTCATGATCCCGCTCAGCTCGGATCGCTTTTCGCGCAAAGCGTCCATGACGTGCGGCTCGGCCATCGCAACTCTCCATCCTGGATCAAGGTTCAGGATGGCAGCCGGACGACCCTGCCCCTCGGAACAAGGGCGTGGTGGCGGTTGCTACATGATGCCGGAAAAATCAGGGTGCCATTATCCACCTTGGCAGCGTCAACCCGGCTTCTCCTGTGACCCAACTTTGAACCACGCCCGATGTCCACACATGCACCAACGCCCACCTTCGCTACAGCAGCAGATGACGCCTGATATTTTCTTGCGAGACATCTCCACGTTTCAGTTGCGCGACCACGTGGCCCTTTTCCATGACATAGCCGCGCTCAGCCAACGTCAGAATGGTATCCAGGTTCTGTTCGACGAACAGGATGGTGGTGCCGAAGCTGTCGCGGATCGAGCGCAGCACTCGGCAGATCATCTGCACGATGGACGGCTGGACGCCTTCCGACGGCTCGTCCAAGAGGATCAGCGCGGGGGCGCCGATCAGCACGCGGCCGATCGCCAGTTGCTGCTGCTGTCCGCCCGACATCGTGCCCGCCATCTGCTTGCGGCGCTCCTTCAGGATCGGGAAGCATTCGAACACTAGATCCATGCGGGCGCTTTGCCGTCCGCCGCCGATCAGCTCGCCGACCATCAGGTTTTCATCCACCGTCATTCTCGGGAACACGTCGCGCCCTTGTGGGATGTAGCCGATGCCGAGCCGCGCGCGGTCGTCGGCAGACATCCGCGTCACGTCCTGCCCGTTGTACCGGATCAAGCCGCCGGAAGCACGCAGGAGGCCGATCAGGCAGCGCAAGGTGGTGGTCTTGCCGACGCCGTTCCGCCCGATCAGCGCCACGATCTCGCCTTTCCCGACATCAAGATCCACGCCGGTCAGGATCGGCGTCGCCCCATAGCTCGACCTTAGGCCTGCCACCTCCAGCACCGGCTCAAGCGACATGGGGAACCCCAAGATAAATCTCCGCGACACGCGGATCGGCGACGATCTCGTCGATGCTGCCGCGGGCAAACGTTTGGCCCAGGTGCAGCACGGTGACCGTGCTCGCGATCTGGCGCACGAACGCCATGTCATGCTCGACCGCCAGCACGGTCATTCCTCCGGCGCTCAGGCGCTTGACCAGCTCGCCAGTGCGATAGGTCTCGTCTGGCGACAAGCCTGCGGTCGGCTCGTCCAGCAGCAGCAGCATCGGCTTCAGCGCCACGGCCATGCCGATCTCCAGCCATTGCTGCTGCCCATGCGAAAGTTCGCCGGCAGGCCTGTCGGCATCGGCGGCCAGGCCGAGCAGGTCGAGCAGGCGCTGCTCCTCGCGCAGCAACTGATCAGCCGCCGTGTGATGCTGCAGGGCGATATGCAGGTTCTGCTGCACCGGCAAGGCCTTGAAGACGCTCGGAGCCTGCATCTTGATGCTCATGCCCAACTGAACCCGCGCAAACGGCTTTGCCTGGGTCACGTCATGGCCGCGGAAACGGACGTGGCCGCGGGTGGGCGCGTAGGCGCCGACGACCAGTTTGAACAGCGTGCTCTTGCCAGCCCCGTTCGGGCCGATCAGGCAGTGGACCTCGCCCGCTTCGACGGCCAGGTCCACGTCGGACACCGCGAAGAAGCCGCCGAAGCTCTTGCTGACGTTCTGCACCTGTAGTAGCGCCGTCACGGCTGGGCATCCTTTGGGGACAGCGCGGGCGCAGGTCGGCGCCCACGTCGCAGCGACGCCAGCTCACCCAAGCCAACGACGAAGCCTTTGGGCACGAACAGGATCGTCGCAGCCAGCAGCGCGCCCATGATGATGAGCGTGGCTTCCTGGCTATAGACCGTCAAGGTTTGGAAGCCGAGCAGCAGCACGAACGTGCCGACCAGGGTAGCGGTGAGGTCCGTGCGCCCGGAGAACGCCACCCAGATGATCGGCATGGCCGCGGCGGGCAGGCCGATGCTGGACGGGGTGATAAATTGGCCCCAGGACGTGTAAAGCACGCCGCTGACCCCGGCGAGCGCGCTGCCGAGAACGAAGACCGCAAGCTGGTAGCGCCGCACGTCGTAGCCGAGCAGCTCGGCCCGCTGCGGGTCCTCGCGGATCGCCACGAGCACATTGCCGAACCGCGAGTTGGCGAGGACGCGCAGCAGGAGGTATGTCGCCACGAGCCCGATCACCAGGACGTAGTAGAGCGCGGTTTCCTCCAGAGTGACCGGCCTGCCAAACCAGGGAATGCTCAGCGGCGACATGCCCTGCATGCCGTTGAACCCGTTCAGCCGAGCCTTGCCGATCGCCCACTCAGGGCCGGCCGTTTGCCCCAGGAAGAATGCGAGCGCGAGGGTAAAGGAAAGGGTGACGATGCCGAAGAACACGCCGCCGATGCGGCCGTAGATCATGAAATAGCCGAGCAACGCCGCCGCAAGCGCCGCAAGCGCCACCGCCCCGAACAGCCCGGCCAGCGTCGCGACCGGTCCGTTGCCGAGATCAATCGCCAGCACCCCATAGGCATAGCCGCCGACGCCGAAGAAAAAAGTCTGCCCGAAGGACAGCATCCCGCACAGGCCCCACATGACGCAAAGGCCAAGCGCCATGAAGATCCAGATGAAAAAGTAGCCGAAGTTGCCGACGTCGTAGGGGTCGGCGAATGCCGGGTAGACCAGCGCAGCCGCCAGCACGGCCGCCGCGCCGGCCCAGAACACCCAGCCTTTTCCCATCGTCTGCGGGCCGTTGAGCAACCTGAGCATCGGCGCCTCCGTTCAGCTCGTGCGCCTGGCGAGCCAGCCGGAGAAGCCGTCCGGCAGCACGCGGATAATCAGGATGACGGCGACCAGCAGCCCGATCTGCCCGATGATCTGGCCATACCAGGCATTCAGCCCGGTCCTCACGACGGCCAGCACCAGCGCGGCCGGCGCGGTCCCAAGCAGCACGCTGGAGCCGCCGACCACGACGGTGACGAACGACTCCACGATGAAGCTCGCGCCCATGGTGGGGATCAGAGACATCGTCGGCGCATACAGCGCCCCGCAGAACCCCGCCAGGCCGGCGCCGATGCCGAAGCTCAGCGCATAGATCCGGCTGCGCCGCACGCCCAGGGCCTGCGCCATGGACGCGTTCTGCATCACTGCGCGGGCGTGCACGCCGAAGCGGGTGCGCATGAACAGCAGGTAGACGAAGGCCAGCACAATCAGCGACGCCGCAAACAGGACCATGCGGTAGGTCGAGAAGCCGTAGCCGCCGACCTCGAACCCGCCGCCCGGGGTGCCGATGCCGGGGAAGGTCGATCCAACCAGGACGAGCATGCCCTGGGTGGCGATCAGGCTCAGGCCCCAGGTGACCAGCAGCGAGTCTAGCGGCCGGCTGTAGAGCGGCCGGATGAGCACGAGCTCCAAGACGGCGCCGATGAGCGCCGCGACCAGGGTGCCGCAGGCCTGGGCAAGCGGAAGGGGCAGCCCGGCGTGGTAGGCGGCGGCGGTCACATACACGCCGCACATGATGAACTCGCCGTGCGCCATGTTGATGACGCCCATCATGCCGAAAATGATGGCGAGACCTGCCGCCGACAGGATCAGGAAAGCGAACACGTCGGCGAACTGATAAAAGTATGAGAACAGGTCTCCCAGCATCGTGGGCTCCTTTACCCAGGCAAGTGGTCGGGCGTGTATTGCTCCTTCGGATCGCTCTTGGTCAGGTTGCAGCCCACCTTGGACAGCCAGTACGGCTGGATGTCGCCGAAATCCTTGAGGATGCTGACGTTGTTTTGGGCACCGACGCTGATCAGCCGCATGACGTGCGAGCAGTGCTGGCTTTTCGGATCGATGACGATGCGGCCCTCCGGCGCGTCGATGCCGGCGTCACCGGCAGCCATCGCCTCGCGGATGGCGTCCTTGCTGGTCGATTTCGCCCGCTCTGCCAGCATCTTGTACATGAAGATCGCAACATAGGCGTTGTAGCCCATGTCGTTGATATAGACCTCGTTGGGAAACTTGGCGTGCCAGCGCGCCTTAAAGGCCTCGGCCGCCGGGGTGTTCAGCTCCTCGAACCAGTTGGCCGCCGCATACATGTCCTTCATCACGCCCGGCGGGAACCGCTTGTGCTCGAAGCCAAGCATGATCTTTACCGGGCTGGCCATCGGCAGACTGACGCCGGCGGCGTTCTTCTGCTCGTAGAATGAACTCTGCGCCGCGCCGACATCCAGCATGTAAAGCCAGTCCGGCTTGGCCCGCTGGATGTTCTGGATGGTCTGGGCGAACTGCGACACGCCCAGCGGGATGAACTCCTCGCCAAGAATCTCGCAGCCCAGCGGCTTCAGGATGCTGTTGCCCCACGCGGAGGACAGGTGGCCGAAATTGTAGTCGGCGGCGATCGTGTAAACCTTCTTTCCATATTTCTCGACCATCCAAGGCAGCAAGGTGGACAGCTGCTGCTCAGGCACCGCACCGACGCTCAGCATGTTGCCGTCGCACACGCCGCCTTCGTACTGGTTCGTGTAGATGTAGAACGCGTTCAGCCGGTCCACGATCGGGCGCACGGCCTCGCGGGAGGCCGAGGTGATGCCGCCGATCAGCACATCCACCTTGTCCCGTTGCAGCACGCGCCGTGCGAACTCTTGGTAGCGCGCGTTGTCGCCCTGCGGGTCCAAGTGAACCAGCTCGACGGGGCGCCCCATGATGCCGCCGGCGGCGTTGACCTCCTCGACCGCCAGCTGCGAGCCGTGCAGCTTGGGTAAGCCGATCGCCGCGAGGTCGCCGGAGATGTCCTCCAGCAGGCCGATCTTGATAGGAACGGCGGCCTGGGCGAAATGCCCCATGCCAAGGACCGGCGTCGCGGCCGCGCCGAGCAGCAAGCTTCTACGATGCATTTTGATCTCCCAGTTTATCGATGCCCGCGCTGCGTCAGCCAAGCGCCGGATGGCGCTTGTGCCAATCGGTCGTTTCCTGGAAAGCGTATCCGGCCTGACAAAGCCGCTCCTCCGCAAGGTGGGCACCGACGAACTGGAACGCGACCGGAGTGCCGGCATCGGTGAAGCCGCAGGGCAGGGTTATGGTCGGGCTGCCGCTCATGTCGAATGGACAGGTAAAGCTCAGCAATGCCGTCATCAGGGCGGCATCCTCGCCCAGCGTCGCCATCTTCGCCAGGGTCGGCGAGGCAAAGCCCTGCGCTGGCAGCAGCAGCAAGTCAACCGTCCGGAACAGCGCCGCGACCTCGCCGGAAAAGTTGATCCGTCGCAAGATGATCTTTTGGTGGTCGGTGCCGGAAAGGCTGCGGCCCAAGTCGATCAGTCCGGACAGCGCCGGGCCGTACTCGCTTTTGCGGGAAGGATAGGTCGCCTCGTGCGCCACGGCGGTTTCGACGCCGCAAAGGGGAAACCAGTCCGCGACCATTTGCGTGACGTCGGGGAAGCGGACCTGGCAGATCTCGGCGCCGAGGTCGCGGACGACCGCGGCGGCCGCGGCGATGGCCTGCTGGGTGGTGGCGTCGGCCTGCGCCTCGGTCCAGGCTGGGGCGATGCCGACCCGCACGCCGCGCAGCCCCCGCCCGATCCCGGCGAGGTAGTCGGGAACCCGGTCCTGCAAGGCCGTCGGGTCATTCTCGTCGGCCCCGGCGATGACGCCGAGCATGGCGGCGGCGTCGCGCGCGCTGCGCGTCATCGGGCCAATGTGGTCCAGCGTCGCCGCCAGCTCGAACACGCCATGGCGGCTG
>CAXTUQ010000315.1:0-7234 GCA_964247405.1 uncultured Acetobacteraceae bacterium | reverse complement strand
GGGCGAGCACCCGCGCAAGCACCTGGACGGCTATGCCGGCATCCTGCAGGCCGACACCTATGCCGGGTTCAACGACCTCTACCATCCAGGCCGGACTTCCCCCGCGTCCGCCGCCACCGCGGCAAACTGCTCGAAGCGCCGCGCCGCCACGGCCATCAGGTCGGGCACGGCGGTCAGGTACCAGTATGTGTCGGAGACCTTGGCGTGGCCGACATAGGTCGAGAGCGCCAGCGTGGCGTTGTCGATGTTGGCCCCGGCCTCGTGCCACAGCGCCACCCTGCGGCAGACGAAGCTGTGGCGCAGATCGTGGATGCGCGGCGCCGGCAGGGCCTCGCGGGCGGTCCAGCCGAGATCGTTGCGCAGCCGGGCGAAGACGCCGTCAATAGTCCGTTTGTTCAGGGCGCCTCCTGACAGCGACACGAACAAAGGCGCGTCCGGCGTCGCTGGTGCGCGGCGCTGGCGTGCTGTAAGGTACTGGGCCAGTGCCGCAGCAGTGGTCGGGTGCAGCGGCACGAGCCGAGACTTGCAGAACTTGGTCTGCCGTATGGTCAGCATGCTGCCGCCAGCATCGAGATCGGCGCACCGCAGGTACAGCGCCTCCGAGAGCCGTAGGCCGGTAGCCGCGACCGGCCCGAAGAACGCCTCGTAGGTGAGCAGCCGCAACGTCCCTGCTGGCGGCAGCCGGCGAGCCGCGGTCAGCAGGTCTACGATCTCTGCGACGGTATAGATGTGCGGCGTGGGCCGCCGCCGCTTGTGACCGAAGAGGTCGGCGCAGGGAACCTCCGCGCCGGGCTCGACTTGCGCGCGATACCTGGCAAACGGGCGAACGACTTCCAGGCGCCTTGCCCAGCTTGCCGGCGTGGCACGCCTGGCCCCTTGCTGCGCCCAGCTCATGACAAGCTGAACGGTCAGAGGGCCTTGATGCCCAGCGCGGTCGGCGAACCGGGCGAAGCTCAGCAGCTGCGTGCCTGAAATGGCGAGCGCGAAGCCGAGCCGCCGCCGCTCGTCCAGGTATTCCTGGACCTGCGACAGCATGGACAATGGCGAGGTCATGCCGCCTTCCCGGGCCAGGGCAGCGCCACCGCGGCCAGTCGCACGTCGTCGACCTTGGCGTAGATCGCCGACGTGTCGAGGCTGCGGTGCCTCAGGACGTCTGCAATCTCCTTGAGCGGCGTGCCCTGTCGGAGCAGGCGGCTCGCCACGCTGTGGCGCAGGATATGGACGCGCGTGCGGGTCCAACCGCACCGGCGATAGGCTCCCAGGACGGCCCTGCGCACGACATCTGTCTTGATCGGTTCGTCGTAGGGCGCGACGTGACGGACGAACACGGCCCGGCTCGCCGTCTCCGGCCTCTCCGCGCGCACGTAGTCGGCGATCGCGCGCCCTGTTTCGGCCGGCAGCGGGAGCACGTCGGCGCGGCGGCACTTGCCCTGGGCCACGCGCAACGTGCCGGCCCGCCAGTCCAGGTCGTCCAGGCGCAGCCGGGCGACCTCGTCAGAGCGCAGGCCGAGGTCGGCCAGGCAGCGCACCATGGCGTAGGCGCGCTTGCAGGAAGGGAACGGCTCGGCGAAGGAGCCGAGAAGTTGATCGACCTCCGCCTGCGAGAGCACTTCCGGCAAGCTGGCCAAGCGCCAATGCGCGGCGGCGGGGATGGTCTCTGCCAGCGTTCCGGCAGCGTCGCCGGCGAGCCCACGGAACCGGAGATAGCACCGCAATGCACCCGCCATCATCTTGATAGTCCCGGCACTCCGCCGCTTGCCGGCGTCCCCCAGCACAAAGCGTTTCAGGTCGGCCGCGGTGAGGGCCGAATGCATGAGCGGGCCACCCCCGAAGCGTTCGGCCAAGAATGCGCCGACGATTCGGCCGCGCTGGCGGCGGGTGCTGGCGGCGAGGCCACGCACCGTGTCCATATGGCGGTCGAACGCGGCCAGTTCCGGCCCGATAGACCCGGCGTGGCCGGGGGGCGATGCCACAAGCACGCCGCACATCCTGAGGATCCGGTGGAGGTGGGACAAGGCGGCCCTGACCTCGTGCGGCATCCGCCGGACTGGGGGCGGGCAGTCGCAGTGCGGCAGGTAGCTGGTGATGAACCGCCGCGGATCAGTGAACGGGCAAGCCTCTTACGTCGGCCCAGCCCGCAACACCATCGGCCCGGTCCGTGCAACAGCGTCCCGTGCGTCTGCGCAGTACGGCCTATTGATGGGGTGGACGCACGACGCTTCGGCCTGGACGATCCCCGGGGTGGCCAAGGCGCCGGTCGCCCCCGTCAGCAGTGTGCGTCGGCGCATGATGATGTGCTTCCGCAGAAATTTGTCGAAACGGAGACGCCGAGATTGTGCGCTGCCCGGCTCCCGGCTGCTAAGCTGCTGCTTATCACGGAATTCGAGGAACAGGTGTCGGAGCGATCAAATGCCTGGGTGCGCGCGCTGAGCGCCGTCTTGGGGTTGGCGGACGGGGGCGCCTTGCCCCAACGGCTGGCAGCGTTGGCGGAACGGTTCGGGCCGCGCCCGGCGCTCCTGTCGGAGGCGGCGTCGCTCACCTATGGCGGCCTGCTCGCGCGGGCGAACCAGTATGGGCGCTGGGCCTTGCAGCAGGGCCTCCGCCCCGGCGAAGCAGTGTGCCTCCTGATGCCGAACTGCCCCGAGTACGTTGCGGTCTGGCTCGGCATCAGCGGCGTGGGCGGCGTGGTGGCCCTGCTGAACACCGGGCTGCGGCAGGGCGCGCTGGCCCACGCCATCGCCATCGTCGCGCCGCGGCACATACTGGTCGATGCGTCGCTTGCCGAGGCCGCGGAGGCCGTGCGCCCGAGCCTTCCGCCCGGCACGCAGTCCTGGGTGCACGGAGCAGACTGCGAGGGCTGGCCGCGCATCAACGCCGCTGCGCTGCCGAACGGCCCGGTTGCGGTCGGGCATCCGCCGACGCTCGCGGACACGGCGCTGCACATCTACACCTCCGGCACCACGGGGCTGCCCAAGGCGGTGAACATCAGCCACGGCCGGGTGGTCGAATGGAGCCTGTGGTTCGCCGGCATGATGGACATCGGGCCGCAGGACCGCATGTACGACTGCCTGCCGATGTATCACAGCATCGGCGGCGTGGTGGCGGTCGGCGCGATGCTGGTGCGCGGCGGGTCCGTGCTGATCCGTCCCGGCTTTTCCGCGTCGCGGTTCTGGGACGATGTCGCGGACGGCGGCTGCACGGTGTTCCAGTACATCGGCGAGCTGTGCCGCTACCTAGTGAACAGCCCGCCGCACCCGCGGGAGCGCGCACACGCGCTGCGTCTCGCCTGCGGCAACGGGATGCAGGCGGAGGTCTGGACCCGGTTCACGCAGCGTTTTGGGGTTCCGCACATTCTGGAATACTACGCGGCCACCGAGGGCGGCGTCTCGCTCTACAACACGGAGGAGCGGCCCGGCGCCATCGGCCGCATCCCGTCCTACCTGGCGCACCGCTTCCCCGTGGCGCTGATCCGCTGCGATCCCGAGACTGGCACACCCCTGCGGGCCGCGGACGGCCGTTGCCAGCGCTGCCTGCCGGACGAGGCCGGGGAGGCAATCGGGCCGGCGCCCGCGCGGGACCTGTACACCGATTCCAAGGCGTCGGAGGCGAAGGTGCTGCGAGATGTGTTCGCCCCGGGCGACGCCTGGTTCCGCACCGGGGACCTGATGCGGCGGGACCGGGCAGGGTTCTTCTCCTTCGTGGACCGCATCGGTGACACCTTCCGCTGGAAGGGCGAGAACGTGGCGACTGCGGAGGTGGCCGACATCCTTGGCGCCTGCCCCGGGGTGGCGGTGGCGGTCGTGTACAGCGTGGCCGTGCCGGGGACGGAGGGCCGGGCCGGGATGGCGACCCTGGCGGTCGATGCCGCTTTCCGCATAGAAACCCTGCTTGCCCACGTGACGGAGCGGCTGCCGGAGGCTGCCCGGCCAGTGTTCCTGCGGCTGCGCTCCGCGCTGGACACCACGGGGACGTTCAAGGCGGTCAAGGCCGACCTGGCGCGGGAGGGCTTCGACCCGGCCCGGGTCTCCGACCCGCTGTTCGTGTTGGACCGGGCCGGCAGCGGCTACATGCCACTGGACGCCGCGCTGTTCGGGCGCATCGGGGACGGCGAACTGCGGCTTTAGGCGGTGTTGCCGGCGTCCACCGTGAGCACCGTGCCGGTGACGTTGCGCGCGCCGGGGCTGAACAGGTAATCCACGGCGGCGGCGACGTCCGCCACCTCCGGCGTACGCTTCAGGGCGCTGCGCCGTGCGACCTGCGCACGCTGCCCGGCATCCATCTCGCGCGTCATCTCGGTCTCGACGAAGCCCGGCGCGACCACGTTCACCGTGATGTCCAGCGCGCCGACCTCCCGGGCCAGCGAACGGGCGAAGCCGAGCAGCGACGCTTTGGACGCGCTGTAAACGGACAAGCCGCTGTAGCCGGCGCCGGCAACGACTGAGGAGACCATCACCACGCGCCCTGCCCCCGCCGCCATCATGGGGCGCAGCGCGTATTTGGTGAGCATGATGGGGGAGACGACGTTGAGCCGGATCAGTTGCTCGATGGCTGCGTCCGGCATGTTCGCCAGCACGCCGCTCGTGCCGATGCCTGCGTTGTTCACCAGGCCGTAGATCGGCCCGATGTCCCGCCGCAGCCCGCGTACCAGGCCGGGAAGCAGGGCCAGGTCCGCGAGATCCGCCGCCTGGAAGCGCAGTCGGTCGCCCAGCTCGGCCCGGGCGGCGGCGAGGGCCTCGCCTTCCTGGCGTGCGACGGCGACGACGCGGAACCCGGAGGCGGCCAGTTGCCGGGCGATGCCGAGGCCCAAGCCGCGGCTGCCGCCGGTGACGACGACATTGCGCACGGAAACGCTAAGCACTGGGTCGGGCCAGCTTCCCGGACGGCAGCACGTCCAACGCGGGGACGATCCGCAGCAGGGCCGGCACCTTGTACGGCGCAAGCCGGGCACGGCAGGCGTCCAGGACCGCGCTGTGCAGCGCGTCGCTTGCCGGGCCGTCCACGACGATCTCGGCGGCTACGAGCGCGCCGGTGATCGGGCTGGACCGGGCGTGCACCCGGGCCGCACGCACGGCGGGATGGGCGGCCAGCGCGGCCTCCACCTCCTCCGGATAGACCTTCTGCCCGCCCACGTTGATGACGCCGCCGACACGTCCGAGGAAATGATAGCGGTCGCCTTGCCGCGCCACGATGTCGCCCGTATCCACGAAGCCGTCCGCATCCACCAGCGGCCGGGCGGCGCCGAGATAGCCGGATGCGATGCGGGCGGACCGGATGCGCAGCGTGTCGTCCACCACGCGAAGCTCGACCGGGCCGGCCGCACCGACCCAGGCGGCGGGGAAGCCGGCCAGCCCGTCCGTCACGTCGAAGGCCACTCCGGCCTCCGTCGAGGCGAAAGCGTGGGCGACGCGGGCCGCCGGGTAGACCGCCTTGAGTTGGTCCAGCACCGCCTGGTCCGCGACTTCCCCGGACAGGCGCACGTAGGCGGGAGCGATGCGGGCAGCTTGGCCGCTCATCAGCGCCCGCCGCCAATGGGAAGGCGTGCCGGAGATGTGCGTGACCCCGGCAGCGCCGGCCCGGGCTAGGAACGCCGCCGGCGCTTCCGCCGCGTCCGACAGCACCAGGGACCCGCCGCCCAGCAAGGCCCGCAGCAGGATCTGCAGGCCGCCATAGCGCCGGATGTCGTAGAACGTGCTCCACACCGTGCCGCCGGCCGCGGGGTCGCTTACAGGGCCAATCGGGCCGGTCAAGCCCGGCAGGGTATGCGGCACCAGCTTCGGCGCGCTGGTAGTGCCCGACGTGAACAGCACCCATTCGGTGTCGTGCAGCAGCGCCCGGCGGTCTGGGCGTTGGGGCAGATCCAGGTCGCAGGCCAGGGTGGGTAAGCCGGCCCCTGACGTGCCCTCGTCATCGACCACCGTGTCGATCCCGGCTTGAGCGACGACTGCATGGAGGTGCGCCGGCGCGGCGTCGGGCGGCGCCAGCACCACGCGGCGCGCGACGCCATCCAGCTCAAGCAGTGCCAGGACGGTCGGCAACTGCCGCGCCGTGCGGATCAGCACGCTCCGACCTGCCAACGCGGCGGCATCGAGGCACGCGCCGCCTGCCAGCGCCGCCCATGCGACTTGGCGCTCAAACCCGGCCAAGACTCGCCGCGGGGCGCCGCCCGAAGCGGCCAGCTCCCAAAGCGTGCGCCGGGCAGTGTTCGGGCCGCGCGGCAAGGGCACGTGCTGCGCCGGAGCGCTGACGTCCGGCATCGGCTGGCCAGCCAGCCTGGCGCCGCTATCCACGCCCGTTGTGCGCCGGCACGGCTCCGGCGCCGACAGGCTTCATCTCCGCCGCGGCGTGCTCGTACAACGCGATGACGTCGCCAATGGTTACGGGGAACCCGGCGTCGTCCGACGTGCTGAAAGGATCGACGCCAAGCTCGTCCTCAAGGCGCGCCACGATGACGGCCAGGCATAGCGAGTCCAGTCCGGAATCCAGCAGCGGCAAGTCGTCGGTCAGCGGCACGAGCGGCTTGTGCTGTTCGACCGCGACGCGGGCGATTTGGCCTAGTACTATAGAGCGCACAGTCATGATCCAAAAATCTTTCAACAAAGAATTTATTGATGAAGTAATCTTGATATTTCTTGTATTATAAAGTGAACGGGATTGATAATTTCACGCGGCATGATGCGTTGTGGAGAGATTGCAAGTACTGGCCTAGTAAGCGTGGTTGATCTGCTGAACAAGGGTTTCAAGCAAGAGCGCGATCGGCAGTTCTGGCAGACCGCGGTGGCCCGCTTGGCCGAGCACCGCGCGCCGCCGGGCTTTCCCCGCTTCGGCCACCTGCTGGATCACGGCGGCACGCTGGTCGGCGTCATCCTGAAAATCTTCGCGCCGCCGCCTGGTTGCGCCACGGTCCGGTGCAGCATGTCGAACTGGTACGTGGCCCCGGCCTTCCGCATGTATGCGTCCCTGATGATCTCCCGGGCGCTCCGGCCTGCCGCGACCTATGTCAACACCGCCCTGGCGCCGCACACCTGGCCGGTCCTCGAAGCGCAGGGCTATGTCCGGTACTACAGCGGGCGGATGCTGGCGCCGCTCTGGATGTCCCGCGGTTCCGAAAAGGCGCGGGTGCTGCGGTTTGTGAAGGACATGACGCCCGACGCGGGCCTGGATGCAGGCGACGTTCAGGTGCTGCGGGACCATGCCGCACACGGCTGCCCCAGCCTTGTGTGCGAAGCCTCCGGGC
>CAXTUQ010000314.1:0-7242 GCA_964247405.1 uncultured Acetobacteraceae bacterium | reverse complement strand
GTGCTGCGCTGCAATCCATGGTGCGACGGAGGCATCGACCCGGTGCCCTCCGCCCATGCTCTGAGAAAGTGACGGCCCTCCCATGGACCAAAAACGCCTTTTCCTCGCCATCGCGATCTCGGTCGCGATCCTGCTGGGCTTCCAGCTGCTGCTGCCGAAGCCGGCCCCCCGGGCGGTCCAGCAGGCCACGCAGTCCACGCCGACCGAACTGGCGCCCCGTCCTACCGGAGACGTCGCCGCTCCCGGCACGCAGCCCATGCCTGTCCCGCCGCCGCGCGACGTGCCGCGCCTGAAGATCGCGGCGCCGCGGGTCCAGGGCAGCATCAGCCTGCTTGGCGCACGGCTGGACGACCTGGTGCTGCGCGACTACCGCGAGGAGGTTGACCCGGACTCGCCCCTGGTCCGCCTGCTGGAGCCGCGCACCGACCCGCAGCCCTACTACGTGCAGTTCGGCTGGACGGCGGACAGCCCCGACGTGAAGGTGCCGGACCTTGACGCTGTTTGGACCGCGTCCGCGCCTGAGTTGACGGCGGCCACGCCGGTGACGCTGTCCTGGGACAACGGCGCCGGGCAGGTGTTCGAGATCGCCCTGTCGGTTGACGCCAACTACCTGTTCACCGCGGAGCAGCGCGTGCGCAACACCGGGGGCGTCGCGGTCAGCGTGCACCCTTGGTCCCGCATCCGCCGCGATTACACGCCCAAGACTGCAGGCTACTACATCCTGCATGAGGGCATGTTAGGCGTGCTGGGCGGACGCTTGCAGGAACAGACCTATCAGAAGGCAAAGACCGAGAGCGAGAAGACCCACGGCGCATCGCTCGACATGCCCACCACGGGCGGCTGGGCCGGGATCACCGACAAATACTGGCTCACGGCCCTCATTCCCGACCAGGCCGTGCCGGTGATCGCCAGCTTCCGCCACCTGACGGAAAACAACAGCGACCGGTATCAAACCGACTTCCTGTCGAAGGACCCTGTGGTCGTCGAACCCGGTGCCGTGGGCAGCAGCACGACGCGGCTGTTCGCCGGCGCGAAGGTGGTGCAGCTGCTTGATCAATATCAGAGTGAGCTGGGCATACCCAACTTCGACAAGGCGGTCGATTTCGGCTGGTTCTACTTCTTGACTAAGCCGATCTTCTACGCGCTGGATTGGCTTTACCACCTGACCGGCAACTTCGGCATCGCGATCATGATCTTCACGGTGTTCGCCAAGGCCGTGTTCTTCCCGCTGGCCAACAAGTCCTACAAGTCGATGAGCAAGATGAAGCTGCTCGGCCCGAAAATGCAGGAGATCCGCGAGCGCCTGAAGGACGACCCCGCCAAGATGCAGGGCGAGATCATGGGCCTCTACAAGTCGGAGAAGGTCAACCCGGCCAGCGGGTGCCTGCCGATGGTGGTGCAGATCCCGGTATTCTTCTCGCTCTACAAGGTCATCTTCGTCACCATCGAGATGCGGCACGCGCCGTTCTTCGGCTGGATTCATGACCTGTCGGCGGTGGACCCGACCAACGTGTTCAACCTGTTCGGCCTGCTTCCCTTCGACCCTGCCGCCTACTCGCACCTTCTGCACCTCGGCGTTTGGCCGCTCATCATGGGCGTCACCATGTTCCTGCAGCAGAAGCTCAACCCGCCGCCGCCCGACCCGGTGCAGGCCAAGCTCTTTCAGTTCATGCCGATCATCTTTACCTTCATGCTGTCGAGCTTCCCCGCCGGGCTGGTGATCTACTGGAGTTGGAACAATCTTCTTACGATCGCGCAGCAATGGATGATCCAGCGCCAGACCCGGCTCGCGATCCCGCGGATGGCGCGGTCCTAGCCGGGACGCCGCGCCCGCCCGACCCGGAGCAGATGGAGGCCGGGCGGCTGCTGTTCGCCGCCGAGTGCCAGTTTTTCTACGCGGCGCAGCGCCTGGACCAGCTTCCCGAGCCTGGCCTGCCGGAGGTCGCCTTCGCCGGGCGGTCCAACGTCGGCAAATCGACGCTGGTCAACGCCCTGACCGGGCGCAAGTCGCTGGCACGCGCGTCCAACACCCCGGGGCGCACCCGGCAGCTCAACTTCTTCGACCTTGGCGGGCGGCTCACGCTCGTGGACATGCCGGGCTACGGCTATGCAAAGGCGGCGAAGGAGATCAAGGAGGACTGGCAAGGCCTGATGTTCGATTACCTGCGCGGCCGGCCTACCCTGCGCCGCGTCGTCCTGCTGCTGGACAGCCGGATCGAGATCAAGGCGTCGGACCTTGCCGTGATGGACCTGCTGGACCGGGCGGCCGTGACCTACCAGGCCGTGCTCACCAAGGCCGATGGCGTCAAGCCCGGGGCGCTCGTCCGCAAGCAGGCGGAGGTTGATGCGCTGATCCGCAAGCACCCGGCCGCCTATCCCGAGCTGTTCACCACCAGCGGCGAGACCGGGCTCGGCATGGACGTGCTGCGGGCCGAGCTTGCGGGCCTCGGATTGCCGGCTTGACCAAACGCGCGCCGCCCCGGTAGGGAACCCGCATGGCACTCACCCGCGAGCAACTGCAGGCCGCCGCCGACCGGGCGGACATCCTGGTCCAGGCGTTGCCCTACCTGCGCCGCTACGCCGGCATCACGGTGGTCGTGAAGTACGGCGGCCACGCGATGGGCGACAAGACCTTGGCCGCGCAGTTCGGCCGCGACATCGCGCTGCTCAAGCAGGTCGGCGTGAACCCGGTCGTGGTGCATGGCGGCGGCCCGCAGATCAACGCGATGCTGGAGCGCCTGGCAATCCCTTCCCACTTCGTGGACGGGCTGCGGGTCACTGATGCCTCGATGGTGGAAGTGGTCGAGATGGTGCTGGCCGGCACGGTGAATAAGCACATCGCCGGGCTGATCAACATCGCCGGCGCCCTCGCCGTGGGCATCTGCGGCAAGGACGGCGGCCTGATCCGCGCCCGCAAGCTGACCCGCACGGTGCGCGACCCCGGCAGCCACATCGAGCGCGCGCTGGACCTGGGGTTCGTCGGCGAGCCGGAGAGCGTGGACGTCCGGGTGATCCACGCGCTGACCGGCGCCGGGCTGATCCCGGTGATCGCGCCGGTCGCGATGGGCGAGGACGGCCAGACCTACAACATCAACGCCGACACGGTGGCCGGCGCCGTGGCCGGCGCGTTGGGCGCGCAGCGGCTGCTGATGCTGACGGACGTGGCCGGCGTGCTGGATGCGGACCGCCAGTTGATCCCAGACATGACGGTGGCCGAGGTCGAGGCGGGGATCGCGAGCGGTATGATCTCGGGCGGCATGATCCCCAAGGTCGAGAACTGCGTGGAGGCCGTCCGCAAGGGCGTGCGCGGCGCGGTGATCCTGGACGGGCGCATGGGCCATGCCTGCCTGCTGGAACTCTTTACCGAAGGCGGCATCGGCACCCTGATCCGGGCGTAACAGCCGAGTTCCGACCCGCGCTTGACAACCCTGGCGCGTGGCATTGGTGTGCCGCCTGCCATGAAGGATGCCTGCACGCCATGTCCAATCCCGGAGACGCCGACGCGACGCCGATCAGCTCGGTCCAGCAGTTGGCCGACTACATCGCCGCCGGATGCAAGCCGAAATCGGAGTACCGCATCGGCACGGAGCATGAGAAGTTCGGCTTCCAGGCGCCCAGCCTCCGTCCGCCGCCGTATGAGCCGGACGGCATCCGCGCGGTGCTGCAAAGCATGGCGGCGGTCGATCCGGACGGGTGGCAGCTCATCCTGGAGCATGGCAACCCCATCGGCCTGAAAGGGCAGGGGGTCCACCAGACCGCTTCCGTGTCGCTGGAACCGGCCGGGCAGTTCGAGCTGTCCGGCGGCATGGTGCAGGACCTGCATGAGACACGGGACGAACTCGCGGCCCATATCGAGGCGGTGCGCACGGCCGCGGCCCCGCTTGGCATCGGCTTCGCGCCCCTGGGCCACCACCCGACGCTGGGCCGGGCCGACATGCCGTGGATGCCGAAGGGCCGCTACGCCATCATGCGGCGCTACATGCCGCTGGTCGGGCAGCTTGGCCTCGACATGATGCAGCGGACCTGCACCGTGCAGGTGAACCTCGACTACTCGTCCGAGGCCGATATGGCCCGTAAATTGCGCGTGTCGCTGGCGTTGCAGCCGGTAGCCACCGCGTTGTTCGCCAACTCGCCCTTTGTTGAGGGCAAGCCGAGCGGCTTCTTGTCGAGCCGCGCCCGGGTCTGGACCGACACCGACAACGGCCGGTCCGGGATGCCGGGCGTCATGTTCGCCGAGGACTTCGGCTTCGAGCGTTATGTCGAGTGGCTGCTTGACGTGCCGATGTACTTCATCGAGCGCCAAGGCGCCTACAAAGATGTGGCGGGCGAGTCGTTCCGCGAGTACATGGCCGGGCGCCGGCCCCATATCGGCAACGGCCGCGCCACGATCGGCGATTTCGCGGATCACATGACGACGGCCTTCACCGATGTCCGAATCAAGCGATTCCTGGAAATGCGGGGCGCCGACGCGGGCCGTCCGGACATGATGGTGGCGCAGAGCGCCCTCTGGGTGGGCCTCCTATATGATGACGCGGCGCTGGCGGCGGCGGACGCGCTGGTCCGCCGACATCCTTGGGAAGCGTATCAGGCGCTCCGGGCCGCTGTGCCTCAGTTCGCCCTCGATGCGCCCTGGGCTGGCGGGACGGCGCGGGACTTGGCGCGCGACATGGTGGCAATCGCGCAAGACGGCCTGCGCGCCCGCGCCCGGCGCGACGCCGCCGGCGAGGATGAGACGACCTACCTCGCCCCGTTGGAACCGATGCTGGACGGCGGCCCGACCCAGGCGGAGCATTGGCTTTCACGTTATCACAGCGTATGGGACGGTCGCGCGGAGCGCATTTTTTCCGAGGCCGCGATTTACGGGATAGGACATCAGTCTGATCAGGTCGAGCTGAGCACGAATCCGTAAGAAACAATGTCGCTCCTGCTACATTCACCTTGTAATGGCGCGTGAGATGAGCGGTAATGTACCAATGATCTTCAGCCAGTCCCGTGCTGTCCCACGCACTGTCGCCGATGCCGCTGACCCGGTGGCCGTGCGCTTGCGCCTGATCGGCCAAATGGAAGCGTCCGTCCCGAACGGCGACAGCATCTTGCCGCCAGGCCGCAAGACGCGGGCCTTGCTCGCCATCATCGCGCTGTCCGCGCCGCGCCCGGTGCTTCGCTCGCGATTGGCCGAACTGCTTTGGAGCCGGCGGCCGGAGGAGCAGGCGCGCGCCTCGCTCCGCCAAGAAATCCACCGCCTGCTGGAAGTTCTCACCCCGGCCGGCAAGGAGGTGCTGTCGATCAACCGGGACAGCTTGGCGCTCCGGCCCGGCGTCGTCTGGGTCGATGTCGAGGAGGTGCTGCGCGCCACCACGACCCATTCGGCCTCGCTTGCCCTGCTCGACGGCGAGCTGCTTGAGGAGCTGGACGGCGTCGATCCCGCGTTTGACGGCTGGCTGCAAACCGAGCGTGAGCGCCTGCGGGACCGCGCCCGCTCAGTCGGCGAAACGCTGTTGCTGGAGCAGGGGTCGCCGGAGGCGCTGATCGTCGTCGCCCAGCAGCTCCTGTCCATCGACCGCGCGCATGAAGGCGCCTGGCGGGCGCTGATGCGTGCCCACGCCGAACGCGGCGAGCGCGGCATGGCGATTCAATCCTATGACCGGTGCCGGGCCGTGCTGGCCGACCTGCTGGACGCGACGCCGTCCGCCGAAACCCAGGCGCTGCTGACGGACATCCGCACAGGCCGCACGGCGGCACGGCCTATGGTGCCCGTCCAGTCGCCGCCTGCCATGCGGCCTGAGCCTCGCGCTGCGTCTGCTCGCGTGGAAACCAAGCTCGGCGTGCTGCCGCTCACGCTTGTCGGCACGGACGAGACGGAGGCGCACCTCGCCTTGGGCCTTGCCGAGGAAATCACCTCGGCGATGCAAAAGGTCCGCTGGATTTTCCTGGTTTCAAGCGGATCGCTTGCGCAGTTCGTCCAGCAAGGCCGCGACGACATGGGGTTGCGCCGGACGTTTGGCCTCGATTTCGTTTTGGACGGCCTGGTTCAGCGGGTCGGCCGGCGGCTTCGCATCACCTTGCGGCTCGTCGATCTACGCGATGGCAACCAGATCGTCTGGGCCAGGCGTTTTGACCGGCAGACCAGCGACCTGCTGACGTTGCAGGACGAGGTCGCGGCTGAGGTCACGGCGCAGATCGACCCGGAAATCCTGGCGATTGAAAGCCGCCGCGCCGCGCAACGGCCGGCGTCGGACGCGGCAGCCTACGACCTGATGCTCCGTGCGCTCCCCGGCTTGAGCCGGCTGGAGCGCGGGCATTTCATGCAGTCCGGCCAGTGGCTGCGCCAGGCGATCTCGCTCGAACCCGATTTTGCGGCCCCTTATGCCTGGTATGCCTGCTGGCTCGGTTTCCTGGTCAGCCAAGGCTGGGCAAAAGACCTTGACGCGGCGGTGAACGACGCGGCGCATCATGCGGAGCGGGCGGTCACGCTCGACGCGCAGGACGCCAAGGCGCTGACGATCGCGGGCCACGTCCGTTCTCTCCAGCGCCGCATCCGGGAGGGCATCGCCCTGCATGAGCGTGCCCTGGCGCTCAACCCAAACCTGGCGATGGCCTGGGCGCTGTCAGGCCTCGCCCATCTCTACCTCGGCGACTGGGAGGAAGGCGAACGCCGCCTGCTGCGCTACAAGCAGCTTGCGCCCACCGATCCCCATGGGTTCCACTACGATACGGGCTTCAGCCTCGTCGCGCTGGCGAAGCGGGACTATGAGGGGGCTGTCATCGCTGCACGCAGCGTCAGCGAAATGAACCCGGCCTTTTCCGGTGCCTGCGAACCCTATTTGGCCGCGCTCGGCTTTCTCGGGCAGATGCAGGAGGCGGCCGTGGTCCGCCGTCGCCTGCTCGCCATCGATCCCGGCTTCAGCATCGAACGCACCCTCCGAAACAGCCCGTACGAGCGAATGGAGGATCGGGAGCACGTTGCCCGCGGATTGCGGCTGGCAGGCGTGGCTGAAACTTCCTTGATCGAAGGTTAGATGACACCCCTACCGGGGAACCTAATGCCGGGCTGAGGCGGAGCGGAAAGGCGGAGCCGGCGGGTTCAACCCCGCAAGAATCTCCGACGCCAGGGCCTGCGCGACGCAGCGGTAGCCGAGATCGTTATGATGAACGCCGTCATCCGAGATGAATTCCTTATAAGGATGTCCGGAAAACTGCCACTGGTCCATCAACGCGCCACGGTCGAATAAACCCGCTCCT
>CAXTUQ010000313.1:0-7253 GCA_964247405.1 uncultured Acetobacteraceae bacterium | reverse complement strand
GGCTGTCGATCTCCTGCTGCAGCCGGTCGATCTCCTGCGGATCGGCGTCCTGCCGGGGCGGGGCCTCGTCCGTCGGGGAGGCTTCCGGGACCGGCGGAAGGGGCGCGCTGCCGCGGTGGAACGGGTTAAACATGCTCATTGCGCGCTCGATCATTGCCACGTTCTGGCGGCTCATCTCCTCGACCCCGACCGGCATGAACGGGCTGAAGGTCTGCTGCACCACTTGCCGCAGTTGCTGCTGCTGGCGCGCGAAGCTCGACATGGCTTGCTCAAGATACCTTGGCACCACGCTTTGCAGGCTGCCGCCGTAGAAGCCGATAAGCTGCCGCAGGAAGGCGGTGGGCAGCATGGATGTGCCTTTGCTTTCCTCCTCGACGATGATCTGCGTCAGCACGCCGCGGGTGATGTCCTCCCCGGACTTCGCGTCATAGACCACGAAATCGCGGCCGGCGCGGATCATGTCGCCGAGGTTGTCGAGGGTGATGTAGCTCGACGTTTCCGTGTTGTACAGCCGGCGGTTGGCATATTTCTTGACGACCACCGGGGGCTGCTGCGGGACGGCCGGGCTGGCGGACTCAGTATCGGACGCGGAGTGGGTCAGGGGGGCGAATTGCGGCATGGAACCCTCGCTTTCGGCATGGACCATACTGTATCACGCGCTTGCAACATTGGGCGATAATCGCACTTGCGGTTATCACGCCAACCTTATGAGCAAAAGCCATGGCCGACCCGCCGAACTCGCTCGACAGCGACGCCCTCGCCGCCGACTGGATCACCATCTGGCAAAGCGAATGGGCCGCTGCTGCCGTGGACCGGGAAGCGCAGGAAACCTGGCTGCGCATGATGGCGCAACAGGCCGGGGCGGTCCAAGCCGGGGCGGTCCCGTTTCCGCAAGCGCCCGCTGATGCTGCGCCCGGACCGGCCCGGCCCGTTGCGCCGGCGCGGGCCTCGTCCGCTGCTGATGCACCTGATGCCCGGGATGCTGCAAGCGCCAGCCTCCGGGATGCTGCCATCGCCAGCTTGCTGGACCGCGTCGCCGAACTGGAGCGCCGCGCCGCCGATCCCGAGGGCGGCTGACGCCGCGCTGGTCGCGGGCATCGCCGCCTACCGCCGGCACCCCTGGCAGCGCGACCTGCCGGACCCGCCCAGCCTTTGGGGGGAGGGCGACACGCGCCTGCTCGACTATGGCAGCGAGGCAGACCCGGTCGTGCTGTTCGTGCCGAGCTTGGTCAACCGCGCCTACGTGCTCGACCTCGCGCCGGGCCGCTCGGTGATGCGCTGGCTGGCCGGGCAAGGGGTGCGCCCGCTGTTGCTCGACTGGGGCTGGCCTGGGGCGGTGGAGCGCGGCTTCACCCTGACCGACTACATCGCCGGCCGGTTGGAGCGCGCAATGTCGGCCGTGGGCAGGCGCGTGGTGCTGGCCGGATATTGCATGGGTGGGTTGCTGGCACTGGCGGCGGCGCTGCGCCGGCCGGACCTGGTGCGTGGGCTGGCGCTGCTGGCGACGCCTTGGGATTTCCACGCGGCGGATGCGGCACAGGCCCGGCGTCTCGGCGAGAAGCTCCCATGCTTCGAGCCGCTGCTGTCGGCCACCGGCACCTTGCCGGTCGATGGCCTGCAGGCGCTGTTCGCCTTGCTGAACCCTGGGAGCATCGCCACGAAGTACCGCGCCTTCGGCCGCATGGACCAGGCGTCCCCGGCCGCCCTCGACTTCGTCGCGACTGAGGACTGGCTGAACGACGGCGTGCCGCTCGCGGCGCCGGTGGCGCGGGAAACGCTGGGCGGGTGGTACGGCGCGAACACGCCCGGCTGTGGCACGTGGCGCGTCGCCGGCGCGGCCATCGATCCCGCAGGGCTTGCGATGCCCAGCTTCGTGGCAGTGCCGGGCCGGGATCGCATCGTGCCGCCGGGAAGCGCCTTGCCGCTGGCCCGGCTGATCCCGGGCGCCGTCTTGCATCGGCCGGCCGCTGGGCATATCGGGATGACGGTGGGACCACAGGCCAAGGCGGCGCTGTGGTTGCCGCTGCTGGCCTGGTTGCGCGGCCTCTGACTGCCTATCTTCGGCTGACCAAGGGAGTTTCAAGAAATGGAAGACGTCGTCATCGTGTCCGCCGCCCGCACCCCGGTGGGCAGTTTCAACGGGGCTTTCGCCGCCACGCCCGCGCATGTGCTGGGCACCGTCGCGATCCAGGCGGCGATGCAGCGCGTCGGCATGGACCCGGCGGACGTGGACGAGGTGATCCTGGGCCAGGTGCTGACCGCGGCCCAAGGCCAGAACCCGGCGCGGCAGGCCGCCCGCGCCGCCGGCGTCCCGGACGACAAGACGGCGTTCGGCGTCAACCAGGTCTGCGGCTCGGGCCTCCGCACCGTGGCGCTGGCGGCGCAGCAGATCCGCACCGGGGAAAGCGCGGTCGTGGTGGCCGGCGGGCAGGAGAGCATGAGCCAGTCCACCCACGCCGGCTACCTGCGCGCCGGCACCAAGATGGGCGACCTGGGCCTGGTGGACACCATGCTGAAGGATGGGCTGTGGGACGCCTTCCAGGGCTACCACATGGGCACCACGGCGGAGAACGTGGCGACCGCCTTCCAGATCACCCGCGCCCAGCAGGACGAGTTCGCGGCGAGGAGCCAGCAAAAGGCGTCTGCCGCGCAGAAGGCCGGGCGGTTCAAGGACGAGATCGCGTCGGTGACGATCAAGGGCCGCAAGGGCGACACGGTGGTGTCGGACGACGAGTACATCCGGCATGACAGCACGCCGGAGCTGATGGCCAAGCTGCGTCCGGCGTTCTCCAAGGACGGCACGGTGACGGCCGGCAACGCCAGCGGCATCAACGATGGCGCGGCGGCCCTGGTGGTGATGTCGGCCGCCGAGGCCGCGCGCCGCGGCCTGACGCCGCTCGCCCGCATCGCGAGCTTCGCGACCGCCGGCGTCGATCCCGCGGTGATGGGCACCGGGCCGATCCCCTCCAGCCGCAAGGCCTTGCAGCGGGCCGGCTGGAGCATCGCCGACCTGGACCTGATCGAGGCGAACGAGGCCTTCGCCGCCCAGGCCTGCGCGGTGAACAAGGACATGGGCTGGGACGCCGACAAGGTGAACGTGAACGGCGGCGCCATCGCCATCGGCCACCCCATCGGCGCGTCCGGCGCCCGCGTGCTGGTGACGCTGCTGCACGAGATGGCGCGGCGCGACGCCAAGAAGGGCCTGGCCACCCTTTGCATCGGCGGCGGCATGGGCGTCGCCATGTGCCTGGAGCGTTAACCGTCCTAGCCGGACATCCCGTCTAGCACTCCTCTGGCAAAACGGCGAAGATGGCGCTGTTTAAGCCAGGGGAGGACCAGACAATGGCACGGATCGCACTCGTCACGGGTGGAACACGCGGTATCGGCGCCGCGATCAGCACGGCGCTGAAGGCGGCTGGGCGGACGGTGGTTGCAAGCTACGCCGGCAATGACGCCGCTGCCGCCGCGTTCACGGAAGAAACCGGCATTCCGCATATCAAGTTCGACGCCGGGGATTACGCGGCGTGCGAGGCCGCGGTGGCAAAGATCAAGGACGAGCACGGTTCCATCGAGATCCTGGTGAACAACGCCGGGATCACTCGCGACACCACCATGGCCCGCATGACCCGCGACATGTGGGACGCGGTGATGGACACCAACCTCGGCAGTTGCTTCAACCTGTGCAAGCTGACCTTCGACGGCATGAGGAGCGCGAAGTTCGGCCGGGTGGTGAACATCGGCAGCATCAACGGCCAGGCCGGCCAGTACGGCCAGGTGAACTACGCGGCTGCGAAGTCGGGCATCCACGGCTTCACCAAGGCGCTGGCGCAGGAGGGCGCGCGGTTCGGCATCACGGTGAACGCCATCGCGCCGGGCTACGTGGACACCGAGATGGTGCGCGCGGTACCGCCGGACGTGCTGACCAAGATCATCGCCCGCATCCCGATGGGCCGGCTGGGCCACGCCGAGGATATTGCCCGCGGCGTCACCTTCCTGACCGGCGAGGACGCTGACTTCATCACGGGATCGACGCTCTCGATCAATGGCGGGCAGCATATGTACTGACGTAAGCCTTGGGCGCAGTTCCGGCTGCAATCTTGAGTGCAGCTCCGGCTGCGACCCTGGCCGGCTGCGGCGCGATCGGGCTATGGGCGTTTCTGGCCCTGCTGTCTCGCGCCGCGGCCGAGGTGCCGCCGCTGCAACTGACCGCGGTCAGCTTCGCGGTCTCGGCGGTTCTCGGCATCGTCTGGCTCGCCGCGAAGGGACGGCTGGCTGAGCTTCGGCAGCGGCCCTTGGTCTGGCTGCACGGCGTCGGTGGGCTGTTCGGCTTCCATGCCCTGTACTTCGCCTCGCTCGCCCGGGCGCCCGCGGCGGCGGCCAACCTGATCAACTACACTTGGCCGCTGCTGCTGGTGCTGTTGTCGGCCGCCGTGCTCGGCTTCCCGCTGACATGGCGGCACCTGCTGGGGACGGCGCTGGCGCTGCTGGGGTGCGCGGCCCTGCTCGGCGGCGGCGCGGCGTTTCCAGCCGGCGCGATGCTCGGCTACGCCCTTGCTGCCGCCAGCGCCGTGGTTTGGGCCTCCTATTCCGTGCTGGCCCGGCGGTTCAGGGAAGTGCCGTCCGGCGCGGTTGCAGGGTTCTGCGGCGCGACGGCGGTGCTGGCGGCTGCGCTGCACGGCGCGACCGGCGCGTGGGTCATGCCGGGACCGGCGGCTTGGGCGGCCATGGCTGCGTTGGGGGTGGGGCCGGTCGGTGCCGCCTTCGCGCTTTGGGACGTCGGCATGAAGCGTGGCGACCCGCGCCTGCTCGGGACGCTCGCCTTCGCCACCCCGGTGCTGTCCACCCTGCTACTCGCCGCCGCCGGCCTGGCGCCGTTCACGGCGACCACCGTGCTGGCGTCGGTGCTGGTCGCCGGCGGCGGTTACGTCGCGGCGCAAGGGGCCGGGTTGACGGTTCCCACCAACTGAACGCAACCTTCGGTCAGAACGGCTTCAACAGCCGGTCGATATAGTCCAGCTCGGGCTGCGGCCGGGTGCGTTCCGCGCCGCGGCGGCGCAGTTCGTCCTGGATGGCGCGGGTGCGGGCCTGTTCCATCTGGTCTGGCACGCGCACGTCGCCGCTTTCGTCCGTGCCCGACGTGCCCTGCTGCAAGGGCCGGCCCATCGGGTCGCGCCGGGCGGAGCGCCGGCGGCCCGGCGCCGTGCCTTCGCCCGGACGCGGCGTGCCGGAGGACAGGCCGTCGCGGTTGGACTGGTCCTGCCCGCCCTCGCCGACCTGGCCGGGGTCGCCGCCTTCGCCTTCCTCGCCTTCGCCCTCGCCGGGTTGCTTGCCGGTGCCGAACTGCCGGGCCATCTGCTGGCCCATCTCCTTGCCGCCCTTTTGCAGCGCCTCGATGGCCTTGGTCTGCGCGGCGCCCGCCGCGCCATCGCGCCCTTCGGCCAGCGCCTGGCCGGCTTCGCGCATCGCCATGTCGGCCTCGCCCAGCGGCGCCGGCACTTGGCCCGTCAGGTCGCCGAACCGCTGCATCAGTTCGCCCAAGGCGCGGCGGAGCGCCTTCTGCCCACGGCTGTCGGCTTCCCGCGGGTCCCCAGGCATTGCCTGGTTGGGCGTCGCCGGAGACGATGGGCTTGGCTGCGCCTGGCCGGGCGAGCGGCGCGGCGGCTCGGCGCCGGCACGGGCCTGGCTGCGATCCAGCATGGTGCCCTCACGGCGCACCATGTCCTGCACGGCGTCCATCTGCTGCCGCCCGCGCTGCCGCCGCTCGGCGTTCTGCTTGTCCTGCGCCTCGCCGTGCTCGGGCCGGGCGTTCTGCAACTGGTCGAGCAGCTTCTCCAGCTCGGCCATCTGCTTGCGGGCGTCATCCATCCGGCCCTCGCGCGCCGCGTCGCGCATCTGCTCCGCCATCCGGTCGAGGTCGCGGCTGTTCATCTGGGGCGCGCTGGGATCATAGGGCAGCTCGGTGCCGTCCCGCCGCGCCTGCTCGGCCAGGGCTTCCAGGGGACGCTGGATGGCGTCGCGCAACTCCTGCATGCGACGATCGATTTCCGCCCGGTCCTGCGGCGTGTCGCGGCTGGCGTCCACGGCATCCCGCACCGCCTGCCGGGCGGCCTCCAACGCGCGGGCGGTGCGGTCTGCCGCACCCTCCTCCAAGGCGAGCGCCAGGTCCCACATCCGCGATTGCGCCTCATCCACCGCGGCGGCCCCGCGACCCCGGCTCAGCAGGAAGCCGGTGGCGCGCAGGTTCAGCACCACGCTGCTCGTTGCGTCGGGATTGTCCGGCGCGTCGGCCAGGTCGTCCAACGCCGTCCGCGCCTGCTGCCGTTCCTCCGGGGTCAGGCTGAGCTGCCGCCGCACCGCCAGGATCGCGCGGGCCATGGCGTTCTGGAACGGACGCTCCGGCAACACGAACTCGGCATCCGGGCTTTGCCCGACCTGCCCCGGCGCGTCTCGTGCCACCAGCCGCGCCACGACCGGCAGCCCGGCCCAGGGATGCGCGGTCAGGTCCTGGAGATGCACCCCCTGCGCCCGCTTCGGCGAGCCGGCCAGCGTGACGGGCAGCAGCACGGGCGGGGCCTGCGGACGGTCCCGCAAACGCAGCTCCACATGCGCGTCCGCCACGCCGTAATCGTCTTCCACCCGCCACGCCATGCGGGTTTGCTGCGTCGGCCGCCCGCCGGACAGCGCGGGGCCGGGCGCGTCGGTGAAGGCCGCGGTGGGCGGATGGTCGGGCAGCACCGTGAGCGTCCAGGACGCCACGTCACCGCCGCGCCGCTGCACGGAAAGCTGGCCGCCGGTGGCCAGATCGCGCTCCGCCTGCCAGCTTGCGCCGTCCAGGGCGCGGAACGGCTCAACCGCGCCGTCCAGCGCCAAGCTCGGCATGCCGCTGCCGCCGGTCACGCTGACCACCAGATGCGATCCCGTGGGCACCGAGACCGCCTTGCTGTCCGGATGCAGGAACACGGGCGGCAGCCCGCTGTAGCCCGGCGGCGTGACCCACGCCTGCACGACAGTGCCGGGCACCGCGGCGCCGGCCGGAAGCGCCGGCCAGAAGCCGCGCGCCAGCCGCAGCCCCGCGTCCGGCCCCGCCATCACCCAAGCCGCCACCAACCCCAGCAGCACCGCGCCCCGCAACGCCCGCCCGTCCCGTGCCGCCAGCCCCGGACGCGGCCGGCCGACGCGCAGCCGCCGCACCTGCGCGGCGAGCCGGGCCAGGTGGACCTGCCACAAGGCCGACGATTCCTCCGACGACGCGG
>CAXTUQ010000312.1:0-7268 GCA_964247405.1 uncultured Acetobacteraceae bacterium | reverse complement strand
CCCATCCCCGTTTCGGTCGCGGTGGTCGAGCAGAAGGATACGGCGATCTGGAGCGACTTCTCTGGCCGGGTCGAGGCGGTCGGCCGGGTGGAGGTGCGCCCACGTGCCGCCGGCGCCATCGTGAAGGCGCACTTCCGCGAGGGCGCGATGGTTCAGCAAGGCGACCTGCTGTTCACCATCGACCCGGCGCCCTACGCAGCCGAGGTGCAGGGCGCCGAGGCGCAGGTCGCGTCCGCGCAGGCCCGCCTGGCCCTGGCCGCGAAGGAGCAGCAGCGCGCGCAGCAGCTCGTCGGCAACGGCTTCACGCCGCAACGCGACGTTGACCAGCGGATGAACGAGCTGCGCGCCGCCGAGGCGAACCTGCGTGCCACGCAGGCAGCGCTCGACACCGCGCGGCTCAACCTCGGCTACACCGACGTCCGGGCGCCGATCGCCGGGCGCGCCGGACGTATCGAGGTCACCGCCGGCAACCTCGTGCCGGCCGGTCCCACGGCCCCGGTGCTGACGACGCTGGTGTCGGTGAACCCGATCTATGCGAGCTTCGAGGCGGACGAGCAGTCCCTGGCCCGCGCCCTCGCCAGCCTGCCCGGCGGCGACCAGGCCGGCGGCGCCGACGTGAGCGAGCGGATCGCCCGCATCCCGGTGCAGATGGGCACGCTCGGCTCCGCCGGGACGCCGTTCCAGGGCAAGCTGCAATTGGTGGACAACGTCGTCGATGCCCGCAGCGGGACCGTCCGTGTGCGCGCCGCGTTTGACAATCCAGACGGCAAGCTGATGCCCGGCCAGTTCGCGCGGCTGCGGCTGGGCCTCGCGCACCTGGAACCCGCGCTGGCCATCGACGAGCGCGCCATCGGCACCGACCAGGACCGCCGCTTCGTCATGGTGGTCGGCGAGGACAACAAGGTCGCCTACCGCACGGTCGCCCTCGGCGCCACCGCCGAGGGCCTGCGCCTGGTCACCTCGGGCCTGAAACCCGGCGAGCGCATCGTGGTCAACGGCCTGCAGCGCGTTCGTCCGGGTGCAACCGTTGCCCCCCAGCTGGTTGCCATGAACGCCGCCGCCTCGACGCTGGCAGCCCGCTGAACGCGGCCTCTCACCGGGACCTTCTTCCATGAACATCTCGAAATCCTTCATTGACCGGCCGGTTTTCGCCGGCGTCCTGTCCGTTCTCATCTTCGTGTCCGGCCTGCTTGCGCTGCGCGCGCTGCCGATCTCGGAATATCCCGAGGTCGTGCCGCCGCAGGTAGTCGTGCGGGCCAACTACCCCGGCGCCAGCCCGAAGGTGATCGCGGAAACCGTGGCCACCCCGATCGAGGAACAGATCAACGGCGTCGAGGGCATGCTTTACATGGGCAGCCAGGCCACGACCGACGGCCTGATGACCCTGACCGTCACCTTCAAGCTGGGCACCGACCCGGACAAGGCGCAGCAGTTGGTGCAGAACCGCGTCAGCCAGGCGGAACCGCGTCTGCCTGACGCCGTCCGCACCCTGGGCATCACGACCATCAAGTCCTCGCCCGACCTGATGATGGTCGTGCACATCCTGTCGCCCGACAACAAGTACGACATCACCTACCTGCGGAACTATGCGGTCCTGAATGTGAAGGACCGCCTGGCCCGCATCACCGGCGTGGGCGACGTGCAGCTGTTCGGCTCGGGCGACTATGCCATGCGCGTTTGGCTCGACCCGCAAAAGGTGGCCGAGCACGGCCTGTCCGCGGGTGACGTCGTGCAGGAAATCCGTGCCCAGAACGTCCAGGCCGCGGCCGGCGTGGTCGGCTCGTCGCCCAGCGTCCCCAACCTCAGCCTGCAGATGTCGGTAAACGCGCAGGGCCGGCTGCAATCCCCCGAGGAGTTCGGCGACATCGTGGTCAAAACCGCCCCCGGCGGCGCGGTCACCCGCCTGCGCGACGTGGCGCGGATCGAGCTGGGAGCGGCCGACTACTCGCTGCGGTCGCTGCTGAACAACAAGTCCGCGGTCGCGGTCCCGGTGTTCCAGGCGCCGGGTTCCAACGCGATCCAGATCGCCGACGCCGTGCGCGCGACCATGGAGGAGATCAAGCAGAACATGCCGGAGGGCGTGGACTACACCGTCGTTTACGACACGACGCAGTTCGTTCGCGCGTCGATCGAGGCCGTGGTCCACACCCTGCTCGAGGCCGTGGTCTTGGTGGTCATCGTCGTCGTGCTGTTCCTGCAGACCTGGCGCGCCTCCATCATCCCGCTGGTTGCCGTGCCCGTATCCATCATCGGCACCTTTGCCGTGATGCACCTGTTCGGCTTCTCCATCAACGCGCTCAGCCTGTTCGGCCTGGTGCTCGCGATCGGCATCGTCGTGGACGACGCGATCGTCGTGGTCGAGAACGTCGAGCGCAACATCGAGGACGGGCTGTCCCCGGTCCAGGCGACCTACCGCGCGATGTCCGAGGTGTCGGGTCCCATCATCGCCATCGCCCTGGTTCTGGTTGCCGTGTTCGTGCCGCTTGCCTTTATCAGCGGCCTGACGGGCCAGTTCTACCGCCAGTTCGCCCTGACGATCGCCATCTCGACCGTCATCTCGGCGGTCAACTCGCTGACCCTCTCGCCCGCGCTCGCGGCGCTGCTGCTGCGCGGCCACGATGCGCCGAAGGACCTGCCGACGCGGGTGCTCGACCGGTTGCTGGGATGGCTGTTCCGCGGCTTCAACCGGTTCTTCGGCGCCGGGTCGGGCGCGTATGGCCGCGGCGTGTCGCGGGTGATCGGGCGCAAGTCGGCGATGATGGGCCTTTATTTGGCGCTGGTCGGAGTGGCATGGGTGCTGTTCCAGGCCGTGCCCGGCGGCTTCGTGCCGGCGCAGGACAAGCAGTACCTCGTCGGCTTCGCCCAGCTTCCGGACGCCGCCAGCCTCGACCGCAGCGAGGGCGTGATCAAGCGGATGGGCGACATCGCCGAGAAGCAGCCCGGCGCCGTCAACAACATCGCTTTCCCTGGCCTGTCCATCAACGGGTTCACCAACAGCTCCAACTCCGGGATCGTGTTCGTTTCGCTCGACGAGTTCGAGCGGCGGACGACGCCCGAGCTGTCCGCGGGCGCCATCGCCGGGTCGCTGAACCAGCAGTTCGGCGGCATCCAGGACGCCTTCATCGCCGTGTTCCCGCCGCCGCCCGTTCAGGGCCTCGGCACCATCGGCGGCTTCAAGCTGCAGATTGAGGACCAGGCCGGCTTGGGCTACGGGGCGCTGAACGAGGCGACCAACGCCTTCCTCGCCGCCGCCCGCAAGGCGCCGGAACTGACCGGCATGTTCACCGGGCTGCGCGTGGACGTGCCGCAGCTTTACGCCGACATCGACCGCGTCCGCGCCCGCCAGTTGGGCGTCGCCGTGACGGACGTGTTCGACACGCTGCAGGTTTATCTGGGGTCGCTGTATGTCAACGACTTCAACGTGCTCGGCCGGACCTACTCCGTGCGGGTCCAGGCCGACGCGCCGTTCCGCGCCCATGCGGAGGACATCGGCCGGTTGAAGGTCCGCTCGTCTTCCGGCGAGATGGTGCCGCTGGCTGCCGTGCTGACCGTGAAGTCCAGCGCGGGGCCGGAACGGGCGATGCGCTACAACGGGTTCCTGTCCGCGGACGTGAACGGGGCGGCGGCGCCGGGCTACTCGACGGGGCAGGCGCAGGAGGCCATCGCCCGCATCGCGAAGGAGGCACTTCCGAAGGGTTTCGCGTATGAGTGGACGGAGCTGACCTACCAGCAGATCATCGCCGGCAATTCCGGCTTGCTGGTGTTCCCGGTGGCGCTGCTGCTGGTGTTCCTGGTGCTGGCGGCGCAGTACGAGAGCCTGACCTTGCCGCTCGCGATCATCATGATCGTGCCGATGGGCCTGCTGGCCGCCATGACCGGCGTTTACCTGACCCACGGCGACAACAACGTCTTCACCCAGATCGGCCTGATCGTCCTGGTGGGCTTGTCGGCGAAGAACGCGATCCTGATCGTGGAGTTTGCCCGCGAGCTGGAATTTGCCGGACGCACGCCGCTGGCCGCCGCGGTTGAGGCGAGCCGGCTGCGGCTGCGGCCGATCCTGATGACGTCGATGGCGTTCATCATGGGCGTGCTGCCGCTGGTGCTGTCAACGGGCGCCGGTGCGGAGATGCGTCACGCGATGGGCGTGGCCGTGTTCGCCGGCATGATCGGCGTGACCGCCTTCGGCCTGTTCCTGACCCCGGTGTTCTACGTCGTGCTCCGGCACCTGGCCGGCAACCGTCCCCTCAAGCAGCATGGCACGCCCGTGGACGTGAAGGCCGGGAGACAGGTCGTGGCCTCGGCGTCTTAGGGCGAGCTGAAAAGGATCGAGGACGGCCGAATACCGTGCTCGGCCGTGCGCCACCTGCGCCAAGCGATCATCCATGGCGCGGTGCCCGAAGGGTTCGGTCGAGTCAGGCCAAGGCATGCGCCCGCAGCCAGTCGGGGGCTGCGACGACCAGGCTTTCCAGTGCGCGACGCATCGTCTTGGCGACGCATCCCAGCTCGTCCCGGGCGCGCACCACGGCCAGGACATGCGTGGCGTCGGCCCGTTGCGGCCCATCCCCAGACAGCAGGTTCCGTTCACGGGCAAGCGTCAGCACAGCGTCGAGCAGCGCCTGCTCCGCCCCGCCCTCGACCAAGCGGGAACGGAACTCGCTCATCACGGCGCTGCCGAAGCCAGGATCGGCCAAGGGCAACGCCAAAGCATACTTCCAGCATGTTCAAAGAATTTGCGCGCGAACACCGCGCTGAACTCGTCGCACAAACGCGCGCAGCGACGGCCCTTGGGAAACGACGCGCAAGTGACATACACGGTCTCCCCAGGGACGGCTGGGGAGATCTCAGGGTGAAGGGACACGATGCCGACCTGGGCAAGACACCGCGACGTCGCCGCCGACCAGCGCCTCGCTCCCCAGCTCCAGCGCCGAACCGCCGCAGAGAATGCGCCAGCGGTATCAAAGCCGCGTGCCTTGAGTTGACGATGAACGAGGACTGGTTTGCCTGTTGCTGCTAGGATGCTGCGCATGAACGTCGCTATGCACAAGCCGATGACCCTGGACCAGTTCCTCGCCTGGGAGGAGGGCCAGGATCTTCGCTACGAGTTCGACGGCTTCCAGCCAGTCGCGATGGCCGGCGGCACGGCCGCACACTCGGCGATCCAGCGCAACATCCTGTTCTCGCTCACCGGGCGCCTGCGCGGAATGCGCTGCCAGCCGCACGGGAGCGAGCTGAAGATCCAGGTTGCCGGACGCATCCGCTACCCCGAAGCGTTTGTCGTATGCACCCCGGTGCCGCCGCGCTCCAAGGTGGTCACGGACCCCGTGGTGGTGTTCGAGGTGCTGAGCGACGGCACCGCGAATGACGACCTGGTGGTCAAGAATGCGGAGTACCGCGCCACCCCGTCCATCCAGCGCTATGTGGTCCTGCAGCAGACCCATGCCGGCGCGACCGTCTTTGCGCGCAAGGGCGAGGACTGGGTGACCGAGTTGGTATCCGGCGGAGAGGCGTTGCTCCGGATGCCGGAGATCGGGATCGAGATCCCGCTTGCCGAACTCTACATCGACGTGGACCTTGTGGCCATGCAAGACGGTTCTGGGTAGGGCCAAGGCGCTCCCGGGTCGCGGCTCACAGCGCTGGGCCACGAAAGCGCTTCGTCGTGCGCAGTGCTCGTCCCGTCAGGCAGGGCAGCCGATCCAGCGTGTCGCTTGGCCCTTGCCGCGCCCCGCCGCCTCGGCCTATCGCTGTGCCCTGGAGCGGATTGGGTTGGAGGGGCCGATGGCGCAAGCGGGAACAGCCGGCAGGCCGCGGCGCGCTACGGCATCATCGCGGTCAGCCGCCAGGCCCTTGGACACGGACGGCCTGCGCGACCACATCGCCGAGTTGTTGCTGCAAGCTGCCGAGTTCACCTCGCCGGCCCGGGTGGAGGAGACGGCACGCGGGTGGCTTTCGCGGGCCGCGCCCGTGGACGATGACCCCGGCCGCGGGATGCTGCGGGTGGCCGACGCGCTCGGCATGGCGACCGACTTGGCCCTGTTCACCCCATCTGCCAGCGGCGCGACGGCGTTCGACCGGCTGGCGCGCCGGCGCGGCGACATGGGCGCGGACGAGGCGGCGGCACTCGACGCGCTGCGCCGGGCGCAGTTCCGGCTGCTGCGGGTCGAGGCCCCGAGCAGCGACGGGATGATCCGGCTGTGTGACCTGGTCACGGGCGAGGAACTGCCGGTGCTCGACGAGAGCATCGGGTCGGAGGCGGTGGAGGTGGCGCTTGTGGCCCGGCTCGCGCCTGTGGGCGACGGCCGATACGTGTGGGTTGGTGGGACGACGCCGCTCGACGCGGCCGGGCTGGCGGTGGCCCAAAGCTTCGTCCGCCCGGGCGCCCGCGGTCTGCTGAACCCGCAGCGCTGCGCCGAGGCGGTCTACCGCCAGGTGCTGCGCCACGGCACGCTGGAGATCCCTGGGCTGAACCGGCCGCCGGAGGACTGGCAGGACGAACTGGATGCCGAGGCGGGCGAGCTCGACCTCCTGGCCCTGCGCTGGGCGGAGCCGGGCGCCGGGCATGACCCTGAGGACGTGCAGTTCATCCGCGCGCAGGCCAGCCTCGATGCCGTGCTGGACGTGCTCGGCTCGGCTGCCAACACGCGCGAGCACGGGCTGGGCGCTTTGTCGGACGCCTATGCGGCGATTGCGCTGGTGCAGCTCGAAACCCTGCAGCGCCGCGCCGCCGCCGGGTCGGGCATGACCGGGCTGGACACGGTGCAAGCCGCGCTGGAGGCCGAGATCGCCGCGGGCGAGTTGCCGCCGGGTGCGCGGGGCGTGTTCGAGGAGGTGCGCCGCCGGCTCGGGACGGCGCCGTCGGGATCGGGGGCCAAGGATGCCGAGCTGGACCGGCTGATCGGGCGCATCCAGGCGCTGCGGGCCAAGACGGTGGCGCAGGGCTGCACGGAGCAGGAAGCGCTGGCCGCCGCCGAGAAGGTGGCGGAGCTGCTGGACCGCTACGGCCTGAGCCTGAGCGAGCTGGATCTGAAGCGGCAAGCCTGCGAGGGCATGGCGGTCGAGACCGGGCGGCGGCGCGTCGGACCCGTGGACGACTGCGTGCCGGCGGTGGCGGCGTTCTTCGATTGTCGGGCCTGGGGCGAGAAGAGCGCGTCGGGCACGCTGCGTTACGTGTTCTTCGGCCTGCCGGCCGACGTGGCGGCGGCGCGTTACCTGTATGAGCTGGTGGAGCGGGCGTTCGAGACCGAGACGGCGCGGTTCCGGGCGGGCGACAC
>CAXTUQ010000311.1:0-7280 GCA_964247405.1 uncultured Acetobacteraceae bacterium | reverse complement strand
CTGCTTGCCGTACTGATCGGCGATTCGCGCCTTGTCGCGGTGGCGTACGTACGCGCCGGTCGCGCATCCAGCGACGGCGCCCAGCACGCCATGCCCCGCGAGGTGGCCGCCCGCAGCGCCAACCGCGCCATAGCGCAAGCAGCCGCCGCCCGGCTTCGGGAGTTCGCCGTTCTGCTGCTGCTGGATGGTCTGCGAATAACGGGGGTCGCGCGGGTCAACGCGGTGCGCCGGGTCCGGCAGCGGCTGGATCTGGTCGCCCTGGAACGTGAACGGGTTGCCAGACGAGCCTTGGTCGGACGTGGCGGGTACCGTCCTTTGGGCGCTGGCGACACCGGAACTCAGGCTTAGGGCGGTGAAAGCGCAAATGAGCAGGCGAGATGTCATGGCGTGAGTCCTTGGAAAATTGGTTTGTTGTGTTGACCTTGCACGTTCCGGCTTTGAGCGATGGACGGGCTAAGCCGGTTCTCCAGCCCAGGCGAGCCGTCGAAGAATGTCTTGGTGAGACGGTCCCTCCAGCGCCTCCGCTTGCCGTGATGGGCAGATAACGCCGGGCCGGAGCAAAGGTTACAACGGCCGGTGGGCAGTGCTTCTTGGGTGTTGCGCCGTGCGTTGGGCCGGCTGCGTGGCGAGGCCGGACTGCTTCCACGCTTCCTGCAAGAGCGGGGGAACCAGGGTGCCGGACCCCGCCCAGAACAACACCAAGGCGACGATGAGCGGCTCGAACGGCGAGCCGGTCTTGCAGAGCGGAAACGCCCAGGTGGTGCGGAGCGGCCAGGCCAGCCGCAAGCCGCGCGGCGTCAGCAAGTCCGCGGCGAGGTGCGAAAGGTAGCCGACGGCCAAAGGGGCGGCGACCCACTTCAGCACGCCGCCGTGCAACATCCAGATGCAGGCCGCCGCTGCTGCCGCCGAATGCGTCAAGCCCCGGTGGCCGAGGACTGCTGCGAGGCCCGACGATACCGGGCGCACCCGCCGGCCGAGCCAGGATTTCGGGTGGTCGATGTCGGGAAGCAGGGACCCCAGCAGGGCCAGGCCGAGGCATGAGGGAGATGCGGCCGGAAGTCCGAGATGGGGTGCCGCGACGAGCCAAGCCGCCGCCCCGAGCGCCACGTGCGATCCCGCCATCATTGGCCCGCCGACTTCCTCTCATGCCGCTTCAGACACTTGCGCCCCAGAAGACACTTGCGCCCAGGACATGCCGAACGCAAACCGCCGCACCCGAGCGATTGCAAGGCGCGAAAACGCCGGCCTGGCCCGGTTTAACGAAAAACTTACCCGGCAAAGCTACCCTGAGTTGGGTTGTCCGACTTTGGCAAACCAGGCGCAAGCATTATCGGGATCGCAGGTCGATGGCGGCAAAAACGTGGAACGGGCGGGATGGCGTTTTTGCGGTGGACGCCAATTGGATGCAGCGGGCGACCCCCATGCCCGGCGACACGGCCACCATCTCCGCCGGCACGGTGACGGCCGCTGGCGTGCTGCCCGGCTTCCTGGCCATCGCGCTCAACACGCTGAACGGCTCAAGCCCAACGCTGGTCCTGTCGGCCGCGACGCTCGCGGCCTCTGACCAACTCACCATGGCGGCGGGCACGGCCCTGCAGGTGCAGGGAACCGTCAGCAATCAGGGCAGCATCGCGGCCAGCGGCAGCGCAGGCCTGGTCTCGTTCCGCATCGGCGACGGCTTGGCAAGCACCGCTGCGGCCCTCATCAACAACGGTTCGATCCTGGTCAACGCGAACCTTCAAATCGCAGCCGGCGGCATCCTGGGCGACCACCTGGAGAATGACGGGCTGATCTCGATCCGCAGCCCGGGCATGACGCCGCAACTGGCCTACGTGTCCGCCGCGATCACCGGCGCCGGCACAGTGTCGCTCGGCAGGTCAGTGACGTTTGAAGCCGCGGCGGCCGTGGCTGCCGGACAGAACTTCGTGTTCGAGCCGGGAAGCGCGGGGGCCACCACGCTCCGGATCGACGCGGGCGCGCTGTTCGGCGGCACGGTGACGGGGTTCGGGATGGGCGACACCATCCAGCTCGTCAGCAGCCGGTGGGATACGGCCGCTTACCGGGCGACAGATGGGTATGGCGGCGTGCTCACGCTGTCGCTCGCCGGGGCCGTGGTGCAGACGATTGCGTTCAAAGGGGCATACACCATTGCGAGCTTCGGCCTGCGCGAATCCGTGCCGTTCGGCAGCAGCCAGGCGTCCACGGCCATCACGCTGGGCGACCGGCTGTTCGACGCCGGCTACTACCTCCGGCAGAACCCGGATGTCGCGGCGGCGGGAGCGGACCCGTATCAGCATTTCATGTACTACGGCTGGCGGGAAGGGCGCGACCCGAGCCTGCTGTTTTCCGTCAGCCAGTACCTGGCCGCGAATCCGGACGTGGGCAGGGCCGGCCTCAACCCGCTGATCCATTATGAGCTGTACGGCCAGGCCGAAGGACGCGCGGCGTTCCCTGCCGGAGGCGCCGCGGCGCCTGACCCGTTCATTGACCCGGCGTATTACGCGCAGCAGCTTGGCGCCTCCCTCGTCCCGGCCGGGACTGCCGGGCAGCAGCAGGCGTCCTGGAGCTACGACATGACGGGCTGGCGCCAGGGGCTGAACCCGGACGCGCTGTTCGACACCAATTACTACCTGGCGCAGAACCCGGACGTGCGGGCGGCCGGGGTGGACCCCCTGAAGCACTATGAGGCGTTTGGGTGGCGCGAGCAGCGCGATCCGAGCCTGCTGTTCTCAACGGGCCAGTATTTGGCCGCGAATCCGGACGTGCGGGCGGCGGGAGCACAGCCCTTGCTGCATTACCTGCAGTATGGCCAGAACGAGGGACGAATGGCGTTCCTGTCCGGGCCGGCCGCGGCAGCCGACCCGCTCATCGACTCCGCCTTCTACGACAAGCAGCTTAGCGCGACGCTGATTCCAACAGGTCCGGCAGCCCAGCTTCAGGCAGCAGCGAGTTACGACGCCACAGGCTGGCAGCAACGGCTAGACCCGGATGCGTTCTTTAGCACCAGTTACTACCTCAGCCACAACCCCGACATCGCGGCGGCGCAGATCGATCCGGTCAGGCACTATGAGCAGTACGGCTGGCGGGAAGGCCGCAATCCATCGGCACAGTTCAGCGTCGCCAAGTACCTGGCCGCCAACCCGGATGTACGTGCAGCCAACATCGACCCCTTGCAGCATTTCCTGAGCTACGGCCAGTTCGAGGGTCGCGCCGCTTACGCGGCATGAAGCTGCGGCAGCAGGCCCGCTGGCTCGACAGGCGAGCCAATCGACATGCGTGTTCGGATCATCCTCGTTCCGGCGCAGGCGCGTCATGCGCCATCCATGGATCATCCAGGGTTCAAGTTCCGGGTCGGGTTGACGCGGCGCAACCTGCCCTCCATGACAGTGGTGCTACAACGCAATAAATACGTCTTGACGAGAAAAAAGGTGCAGGTTAACACGCATGAGTGGTGCAACATTGGTGTGGCTACCATAAAAAAGGTGAATTCGTGCGTGAAATACGCGCGGCGTCGCCAAGGCAGGACGCAGCATGAAGAAAAACCCGCGCTATGGCCACGTTGACTATATCAGGGATGGCTATGTCCACGGTTGGGCAATCGACTCGTTCCGAAGCGCCAATGCTGCCAGCCTGTTCTTGTTCGTCGATGACAAGCCTGTTGCCAACTTCTTCTGCGACATCGACCGACTGGACCTGGAAAGCGCCGGGCTACGCAGCAGCAACACGGGGTTCCGGTGTCCAATCCCTGAGCGGTACTTGGACGGCGAGCCTCACGCCATCTCCATACGCTTCCACAGCGGCGAGTACCTGCTGTTCTCTGACCGCGAAGGGGGCATGGCGAAGTCGGTCGTCTTCCAGATGCACGCTCCCGTTGCGCTGACCGGCGTTGTGGACGGCTTGGTCCAGGGCACCTTGCGCGGCTGGGCAATGCGCCAGGATCACGGCAGCACGGCCAAGCAGGGCAGCGTCGATGTCTTGGTGCTGCATGACGGGATCGAGGTGGGCCGGGTCAAGGCGGATAAGCATCGTGCGGATGTCGGCAAGGCCCTCGGCTGCGACCCGCATTGCGGCTTCATGTTCCGCCCCCCGGCGCGGTTCCGCGACGGCCGGTCTTATAGATTCAATTTCAACTTTGCCGTAACGGGCGAGTCATTGGAAGGCAGCCCGGTTTCTTTCGAATATCCGGCCCACATTTCCGAAACCCGTGTCGCGCGCCTGCACAACGTTGTGGAGGATATGAGCACGCAACTCTGGCGTCTGAGGCGCGAGCTCAAGGACATGATGTCCGAACGCGTTATGTTCATGCTGTCCGATTACGACTCCTGGGCGCGGCAATACCATGCCGCGTTGCGCTACCGCAGGCGGCAGGCTCCGTGGCCAGCAAACCGTCCGCAGCCGCTCGTCAGCATCTTGTGCCCGGTTTACCGACCGCGCATGACAGATTTCGTCGCCGCCGTGGAGTCCGTCCTGGCACAGACCTATCCGAACTGGGAACTGATCCTGGTTGACGACTGCAGCAAGTCCAAGGAGCTCACCGCGACCATTGCGGAGTTCTGCGCCAGGGACCGCCGTATTCGGGCCGTTCCGCAAAAGAAGAATACCGGAATCAGTGGCGCCACCAACACGGCGATTGCGGCAGCGAAAGGCGAATACATCGCCTTGTTCGATCATGACGACCTGCTGCTCGACGTTGCCGTCGAGATCATGATAGAGGCATCGCTCAAGACCGGCGCGAAAATGGTGTACTCCGACGAGGATAAGATCGATGATTTCGGCCGGTACTCCGATCCCAACCTGAAAGGCGATTGGAATTACCGGCTTATGCTGGGGCAGAACTACGTCTGTCATTTCCTGGTCGTGGAAGCGGCGACGCTTCGTGCCGTGGGACCTCTTCGGTCCGAGTACGACGGCGCGCAGGATCACGACCTGGTCCTGCGTTTGTCGGAGGTCGTGGACCCGGCCCGCATCGTCCACGTGCCGGAAGTCGTCTATCACTGGCGCAAGACGCCAGGCTCTACAGCCACGGCCCTCTCCGCGAAGTCCTACGCCGTCGATGCGGGCGCCAGGGCGGTGCGAGATCACCTGCGACGGCAAGGCCAGGAAGCGAACGTGTCCCTCACGGCGGGGGCGACCAGCTATCGGGTGGAATGGGGACTTCAGGAAGAGCCGAGCGTCACCATCATCATCCCGTTCAGGGAGCAGATCGACCGCACGCGGCGGTGTTTAGAGAGCATTCTCGATGTGACCAGCTACAAGAACCTTCAAATTATCCTGGTCGATAACTGGTCAACCAGCCGAGAGGCGGCGCTGTTCACAGCAAAGGCGCAAAAGCATGACCAGGTGCGGGTCATCCGGGTTGAGGAATCTTTCAACTACTCCCGCCTTAACAATGTTGCCTGTCTGCAATCCAATAGCGAATTCTTCGTATTCATGAACAATGACGTGTTTGTCGAACAGCCACACTGGCTGCGCCTGCTGGTTGACGAGGCGCTGGCTGACAAAGGGGTGGGGGCAGTCGGCGCCAAGCTGGTGTATCCTGACCGCACCGTGCAGCATGGTGGCGTGATCCTGGGCGTCAACGGCGTGGGGGATCATGCCAACCGCGGACGGGCGATTGATGACCCCTTCTACATGGGACGCAGCCTTTGCGCCCAGGAACTCTCTGCTGTCACCGGTGCTCTGATGCTGTGCCGGGCGGACGCATTCCAAAAGGTGGAAGGGTTTGATGAGGCGGACTTGTCCGTCGCCTTCAATGACGTGGACCTTTGCCTCAAGTTGCGCCGCGCCGGGTTCAAGGTGATCTACTGTCCCGACGTTGTGGCGGAGCACCACGAGTCTGCCAGCCGTGGCGATGACATGAGCGACGTGCACCTGGGGCGATTCGTGTATGAGGAGCGGGTCATGCTGACCCGTTGGGGCCCCGAAATCCGGAACGACCCCTTCTACAACCCGAACTTCTCCAAGGCTGGAGGCCTTTTTCAGGAGTTGTCGGTCGCCGCGTTGCACTCTCCGATCGCTGGAGAAACGCTCAGTATGCCCGAAGCGGCGAACAGGACGATACGGCTGGCTGCCAGCGCGGATTGAGAAGGCACGACCTCGCAGAAGGGAACACGAAACGGTCCGGGCGTCAGCCCGGCCGTGATCCATCCAGCCGAAGACCTATAGCCGTTGCTGCCGACGACGGCCCGAACTTCCACATCGCCCCCGACTGATCGAGAGAAGGTGTCAGCCGCTGTAAGCCGTGCCGGCCATATCTGGCCACGCTACTCAACGCGGCCGGCAAATGGCTAAGTGTCTGTCCGGAAACAGCTTGAGCATCCGCAGTGGTTTGTGATCTGGTCGGCGTTGACCCGACCTGACCAGGCTTTGCGATGTGGACTGCCAAGAACCGTGCGCGCTACGACCGCAGCAGGCTGCGCTACCCGAGCGACCTGACCGATGCTGAGTGGGCGCTGGTGGTGCCCCTCATCCATCCTGCCAAGCGTGGCGGCAACAAGCGCACGGTGGACATACGCGAGGTGGTGAACGGCCTGATGTATGTCCTGAGCACGGGCTGCCAGTGGGCGGCTCTGCCCAAGGATCTTCCCCCGCGCAGCACGGTGCACGACTACTTTGCCCGCTGGGATTGGGACGGCACCTTGGGGCGTATCCATCATGCGCTCTACGTGCAATGCCGCGAGCAGGCGGGGTGCGAGGCCAGCCCGACGGCGGCCATCGTTGACAGCCAAAGCGTCAAGGGCGCCGAAAAAGGGGGCGGCGCATCGACCCGCCGGGCTGGGACGGCGGCAAAAAGCTCCGCGGCAAGAAGCGCCACGTGCTTGTCGACACGCAAGGCTTGCTGATGCACGCCATCGTGCATGCGGCCGACATCCAGGACAGGGACGGTGGCGTGCTGGTGATGGCGACGCTGTTCGGGGCCTTTCCGTTCCTGCTCAAGCTCTACGCCGATGGCGGCTATGCAGGCCCGCAGTTCCAGGCCGGGCTGGCCGGGGCCATGCGCCAAGTCGAGGTGGAGATCGTCAAGCGCTCGGATGCGGCAAAGGGCTTTGCCGTCCTGCCGAAGCGCTGGATCGTGGAGCGGACCATCGCCTGGCTGAACCGGTGCCGCAGGCTCGCCAAGGACTGGGAATGCTTGAACCGCCGAGCGCTCGCGTTCCTGCACCTCGCGTCCATCCGCCTCATGCTGCGGAAGCTTTGCCGCACAAAAGCATGATCCCGGATAGACACTAAGGGCTTATCCGGAAACAAGTGCTCGGACCGGTGGGTTGGTTGGTTGCAAA
>CAXTUQ010000310.1:0-7284 GCA_964247405.1 uncultured Acetobacteraceae bacterium | reverse complement strand
GCCGACGCTCCCGCCGCCCCGGCTTCGGCAACGTCCCCGCCCTCCCCCGCGGCACCAGTCCCGGCAGCCCGGCTGCGGACCGTGATGGCCGGGGCGCTGCTGGCGATGGTGCTCGCGGCCTTGGATCAGAACATCGTCAACACCGCCCTGCCCCGGATGGTCGGCGACCTCGGGGGCATGGCGCATCTGTCCTGGGTGGTGACGGCGTTCATGCTCACCTCGACCACGACGACGCCCCTGTACGGCAAGCTGTCGGACATCTATGGCCGGCGGACGCTGTTCTTCGTCGCGATCCTGGTGTTCCTGGCGGGGTCGCTGCTCTGCGGCGCGGCGCAGTCCATGGGGCAGCTCATCGCCTTCCGGGCCTTGCAGGGCCTGGGCGCAGGCGGGCTGCTGGTGCTGGCGCAGGCGGCCATCGGCGACGTGGTCTCGCCCCGGCAGCGTCCGCGCTACCAGGGCCTGTTCACCGGCACCTTTGCGCTGGCCAGCATCGCCGGGCCGCTGCTGGGCGGCCTGATCACCTCCGCGCTGTCCTGGCGCTGGGTGTTCTACGTCAACCTGCCGGTCGGCATCTTGGCCTTCTTGATGATCGCGGTCGGCCTGCGCAAGCCGCCCTCCGGCCAAGTCCGGCCCATCGACTACGCGGGCGCATTGCTGCTGACGGGCGCCACCGCCGCGCTGCTGCTCCTGCTGGCCTGGGGCGGCACGGAGTTCCCCTGGGCGTCGTTCGACAGCGCGGCGCTGGCGGCGGTCACGGCGGCGTTGGCCGGCCTGTTCCTGTGGCGGGAAGCACGGGCGCCGGAGCCGCTGATCCGCCTGTCCCTGTTCCGCAACCCGGTGTTCGCCCGCGGCGTGGCGGTGGGCGGGATGATGGCCTTCGCCATGCTGGGATCGACGGTGTTCCTGCCGCTGTACTTCCAGTTGGTGCTCGGCATGGACCCGGCCGCCGCCGGGGCGATGATGCTGCCGCAGGTCTTGGGCATGGTGCTGACCTCCGTGGTCGGCGGGCGCATCGTGGCAAGGCTGGGGCGCAACAGGCCCTTCCTGCTGGCGGGCTTGGGGCTGGAAGCGGCGGCCCTGGCCAGTCTCGCCGCCTTCGCGTTCATCGCCGCCAGCCCTGCGATTTTCCTGATCTCGATGGGTGCGCTCGGCCTGGGGATGGGCATGGGGATGCCCAACCTGACCACCGCCGTGCAGAACGCCGTCGCGCACCGGGAGCTGGGGGCGGCGACGGGTGCGATGACCTTCGCCCGGTCCCTGGGCGGCGCGCTCGGCGTCGCGGCGTCGGGCGCGATCATGTCGGGGCGCCTCGCCGCCGCGTTCGGAGGAGCGGGCAGCCTGGCCGAGCACGGCATGGCCACCTTATCCCACCTTACGCCGGCCCAGCAGGTTGGGATCAGCGAGGCCTACCGCACGGCGCTGACCGGGTGCTTCCTGCTGAGCGCCGTGGTGATGACGGCGGCGCTCATCCTGGTGCTCGGCCTGCCGGAGCTGACCTTGCGGAGCGAGATCGAGGAGGCGTCAACGGCGTAGCGGTGGGCCGGGCCGTCAGGAACCGCTCCATCCGCGCCAGCTCGGCATCAAGGGCGCGGCGGAACGCGATGCTTTGCGAAGGATGCCGGGCGTAGCCCATCGCCGCATGCATCTTGCCCGCGACGAGCGTGACATTGGCCCAGCCGATCACGTCATCGCCCCACAGCAAGGGCATCGCGTAGTAGCCAAATGCCCTCCGCCCCGGGGGCGTGTACGCCTCGAACCGGTAGGCCCAACCCCACAGGTGCTCGAAGCGGCGCCGGTCCCAGACCACGGGATCGAACGGCGCCAGGAGGCGGACATCCCGCGGCGCCAGGCAAGGCCGCCCGCCGCCGTCGAGGGCCGGCCAAAGATAAGTTTCGCCGTCGATCTCCTCCCGTTCCAATTCCCCGGCTTTCAGCGCCGCGGCCACGACCGGCGCCAGCGGGCCAAGACCCGGGTTGCGCCGCGCCATCAGCGACAGCGCGCCCCGCAGGCTGACCGCGGAGACCGGGGCCAGGATGCGGGCGACCAACATGACCAACTGGTGCGCCCGCCCCGCCGCCTCATCCGCGGGCGGCGGGGCGGGCGCCGCGTCATAGATGCGGATGCCATCGCGCCGCCGCGCCACGCGCAGCAGCCCGTAATGGTGCAGGCCTTCCAGCGCCCGGGTGGTCGCCTTGGAAAAGCCGCCCCAGCCATTCACCGCCCGGTCGCGGCCAAACCGCGTTTCCAGATCCTTGGGGTGGGTGGGGCCGTGCGCCCGCACGAAGGCCAGCACCTCCGCCGCCAGCCCGGCCGGCACATGCGCCCCGGCCTCGCCGTCCGGGTCCAGACGGGGATGCAGCAGCCGCCGGGTGTCGCCGGGCATGAAGCCGTAGGCGTAGAGGAAATCCTCCTCCAACCCCAGCCGCGCGAAGCTGCGCTCCAGATCCCCGGCGCGGTAGCCGCTGACCCGGTGCCGCAAGATGAGGCACTGCGCCCGGGCCGGCGCGCGGATCGGGTCCGCCTGGACGAAGCCGAGCTTGCCCACGGCGTCGGCAAGGGTGGTGGGCGCGAACAGCGTCGCCAGGCGCGCATAGGTTCGGAGGCGGCCTAACGCTTGCATTTGTCATTCATGTGCATTACGTTTTGATCTCGTCCCCAATGGGAGAAGTTTCATGGCTGCTACCGCCCTGGTTCAGACGCGGATTGACCCTGCAGTAAGGGACAAGGCTGCCGAAGTGCTCGATGGCATGGGGATGACGGTTTCGGACGCCGTGCGAATCCTCTTGACCCGTGTGGCCAAGGAAGGCGCGCTTCCAGCCGGCCTCACGGTCGATCCGGCAGCCCATGACGCCTGGTTTCGGGCCAAGGTCATGGAAGCCCTTGAAGACCCGCACCCTCCCATTCTGCAAGATGAGGTCGAGCAGCACTTTGCTGCCCGGCGTGCCGCAGCCCTCGCGAGAGCTTCCAAGCATCAGAAGTGAGGCTGCGGTGGAGCTTGCCGGCCTTGCAGGATCGGAACCGAATCTTTGATCAAATCGAGCCACACAACCCCACTGCCGCAGTTCGGCTTGACGAGCGGATTGGTTCACAAATCGAAAGCCTAAGCCTTTATCCGAGAAGCGGTCGTCCAGGACGGATCAACAACACCCGAGAGCTGGTCATCACCCACACGCCATACATCGTGGCCTATCGCGTGTTGGAGGACGCCGTCTTGATTTTGCGTATTCTTCATGGATCGCAGAAGTGGCCGGATGAAATCTGAGGCTGAGCCTGCTCAAACAGCCGGCTGCGGCGTCCTCTCCTGCAAGCGCCGCACATACCAGCACACGAAAACGACCGGCACGCCGATCAGCGAGGTCATGACGAAAAACCATTCGAAACCCAAGTACTCGATCAGGAACCCCGAAGCGCCCGCAAGCAGGCTGCCCGGCAGCGCGCACAGCGAGGTCAGCAGCGCGTACTGGCTCGCCGCGTGCTCCGTCGCGGTCAGGGTGGACATGTAGGTGATGAGCACGATGGAGGCGAAGGCATAGGCGAAGCTGTCGATGCTGACAGCCACGGCGAAGGTCCAGAACTCGCCCCCGCCGTGGTCGCCGTGCACCGCGAGGTACGCCAGGCTCAGGTGCGAGGCGGAAGCGAACACGGTGCCGACGATCAGGCTGGCCATCATGCCGATCCGCGGGACCACGTAGCTCGCGAGGAACGTGCCCCCCAGCGCGACCCAGAAGCCGAACAGCTTGGTGACGGTGGCGATGTCCGTGTTGGAATAGTGCAGGCTCTTGAACAGCGGAAAGGCCATCGCGCTCGACACGTAGCCAGGCATGCGGAACCCGGCCACCATCACGAGCACCGGGACGGCCAGCGGACCCAGGCGCGTGATCAGTTCCCGGATTGGCGCCACGACGGTCTCGACAAAGCCCGGCTGCTCATGACGCGCGATCTTGTCGGATGGAGGCTCAGGCGCCAGGAGGGCTGCGATCACGCCGGGCGCCATCAGTGCGGCCATGCACAGATAGGCCGCGCGCCACCCGAAGCCGTCCGCCAGATACAGCGCCCCGGCGCCGGCGGCGAGGTTACCGAGGCGCCATCCGACCTCCGCCCACGACGACATCAGCGCCTGCCGCTCGGCGGGCGCCACGGTGATGCGCCAACCGTCGATCACCACGTCCTGCGTCGCCCCGGCGAAGCCGAGCGCCAAGGAAAAGGCCACCGTCCAGGCCAGCCAATGCGCCGGGTCGCCAAAGGAGATGCCCGCCAGCGCCAGCGCCACCCCGATCTGCGAAACGATGATCCAACCGCGCCGCCGCCCCAGCAGGCGGCTGAACACAGGCGCGTCGTAGCGGTCGAGGAAGGGCGCCCATACGAACTTGAGCTTGTAGGCCAGCGTCAGCTCGCTCATCAGGCCGAGGATGCTGATCGGCACCTTCGCCTCCGACAGCCAGGCCGACTGCGTGATGTAAACCAGCAGGAACGGGATGCCCGAGCTGAAGCCCAGGCCAAGCATCGCCTGAATGGAACGGTCGGACACCAAGTGGCGCAGGGACGGCCTCCCTGCCTTCTCCGGCGTCACGACTCCTTGCATATCTGGCCTTTCCCGAAGCCGTGTGTCCGGCGCCCGAAGCTAAATGGGCGTCGCCGCGAGTCAATCATCGGGCTTCAGGTAGCGCAGCACCGCCTCAACCAGCATCGCCCGCTGCAGCGGGGCGTCGTCCGCGGCATGGAGGTCGCGCCCGAAGATCACCCGCCAGGTGTGCCGGTTGGACACCCGGTAGAAGCACATGGATGCGATCATCAGATGCAGGCGCAGCGGGTCCACCCCGGCGCGGAACACGCCGTCCCGCGCGCCGCGCGCCAGCAGGTCGCACAGGATGTCGAGCACGGCGGAGTTCCGCAGCGCGACCGTGGGCGAGTCGCGGATATGCTGGGCCTCGTGGATGTTGGCGACCGAAATCAGCCGCACCCAGTCGGGATACTGGGCATGGTAGTCGAACGTGACGTGCACCAGTCGCCGCATCGCCTCTGCAGGCGGCAGGCCTGCAAGCTGCACCGCGCCCTCGATGCGGCGCATCCCGGCATAGACCTCCTCCAGCACGGCGGCGAACAGGCCCTCCTTGCTGCCGAAATGGTAGTAGATCATCGGCTTGGTCGTGCCGGCCCGGGCGACGATGTCGTTCACGTGCGCGCCGCCGTAGCCCCGCTCGGCAAACAGGGCGTGGGCGGCGTCCAGGATGCTCTGCCGGGTGCGCGCGCCGTCATGGGTCCGCGAACGGAGCGGGGAAGGGTCGTCCAACATAACAGGCTCCATCGATGCGGTCTCAATTTGCGGCCGGGATCATCGTTTTCTGCTTTGAAACCTACCGGTAGGTAGATATAAGCCGAGACATCCAGAAGGCGCCAGCGACGATTGGCCCCCGGTTGAGGAACGTGCCATGGTCCATGCCCCCAATCGCCCAAGCTGGACCGCAGCCACGCCATGGGGCGCCCACCCGCCACGGCCAAGCAACTGACCGGATCAACATAAAACGGAGGACACGACGATGGACACTGCCGGGACCCACGAGCCGCCAGGCCGGCGGCAATCAAGGAAGGCCGCGGCCAGCGGCTGGATCGGCTCCGCGCTGGAGTACTACGACTTCTTCATCTACGCCACGGCGGCGTCGCTGGTGTTCCCGCAGATCTTCTTCCCGTCCGCCGATCCCACGGTCGCCATCGTCGCCTCGCTCGCGACCTACGGCGTCGGCTATGTCGCCCGGCCTATCGGCGCCTTCGTGCTCGGCCATTACGGCGACACCCACGGGCGCAAGGGCGTGCTGCTGCTGTGCATGTTCCTGATGGGCCTCTCGACCATGGCGGTCGGGGTGCTGCCGACCTACGGGCAGGTCGGCGTGCTGGCCCCGGTGCTGCTCGTCGTCCTACGCTTGATCCAGGGCTTCGCGGTCGCGGGGGAGATCAGCGGCGCCTCCTCCATGATCCTGGAGCACGCCCCATTCGGCCGGCGCGGCTTCTTCGCGAGCTTCACCCTGCAGGGCGTGCAGGCCGGGCAAATCTTGGCGGCGGCGGTGTTCCTGCCGCTCGCGCGCTTCATGCCTGCGGATGCGTTCAACAGTTGGGGCTGGCGGGTGCCGTTCCTGCTCAGCGCGGTGGTGATCGCCGCCGGCTACATCATCCGGCGGGAGGTCGAGGAAACCCCGGCCTTCGCCGAGGAGGGCGGCGGAATACCGAAGGCGCCCATCGTCGAGGCGTTCCAGTTGAGCGGCGGCGACATGGTGCGGGTCGTATGCATGGCGCTGATGAACGTCATCCCTGTGGTCGCCACCGTGTTCGGCGCGGCCTACGCGGTGCAGCCGGCCTATGGCATCGGCTTCGAGAAGGACGTTTACCTGTGGATTCCCGTGCTGGGCAACATCGTCGCGGTGTGCGTCATCCCGCTCGTCGGCAACCTGTCGGACCGGATCGGGCGCCGTCCGCCGATCATCGTCGGCGCGCTCGGCTCGGGCCTGCTCGCCTTCGCCTACCTGTATGCCATCAGCATCCACAGCGTGCCGCTGGCCATCGTGCTGTCGTTGCTGATGTGGGGCATCGTGTATCAGGGCTACAACGCGATCTACCCCAGCTTCTACCCGGAGCTGTTCCAAACGCGCACCCGGGTTTCGGCCATGGCCATCTCGCAGAACGTGGGGACGACCATCACGGCGCTGCTGCCGGTGCTGTTCGCGACCGCGGCGCCGCCAGGTTCGGCCAACATCCCGGTCACGGTGGGCGCGATCACCCTCGGCGTGACGGCCGTCGCGGCGCTCGCGGCGTTCAGCGCCCGGGAAACCTTTCGGCTGCACCTCCACGACCTCGGCCATCCCGGCACGGTCCCGGTGCCGAAGCCGGAGTATGACCGGATGCGCGAGCAGACCATGCTGGCCGGGCTGGCCCGGACCTGACCCGGTGCGGGCTGCCGTTGCCGCGGCGGCCCGTTCCGTCAGTATTGCAGCCGCGCCACCCGCCGCAGCTCCTCCGGCGTGCTGGTGCCGAAGCCGAAGAACTCCAGGTAGGCCGGGATCATCTCGAACAGCATGTCCGTGCCGACCTGGACGGTGCAGCCGCGGGCCATGGCCGCGCGCAGCAGGGGCGTATGCTCCTCCTTCATCACGACCTCGCCGACGAATGCGCCCTCGTCGATCCGCGCGGGATCGACTGGCAAGGGGTCGCCCGCCTTCATGCCCAGCGGCGTCGCGTTCACCACGATGTCGAAGCCCGCGGGGTCGTTGGACCCGGTGGAGACATCCAGCGCCG
>CAXTUQ010000309.1:0-7333 GCA_964247405.1 uncultured Acetobacteraceae bacterium | reverse complement strand
CCGGACCCAAGACCATGCGCGCCGGATGGGCGCAATTCGCGGCCATGGCCGCCGGTTTCGCCCTCCCCGCCCAGTCAAATGTGTGAACCCCGTAGGTAACTGCGCCCACACCTCTGATCCGTGCAACACGGCCGCTGCTCGGCCCTCGGGACTGCGTAATCAGAACTGAATGGCCCTGACGTTGAGTCAGACCGCCGCCACTTTGAGCAGCCAGGAGTCAGATTTTCAGGGATTTAGTGTTATTCCGTGGCGGCCTCCGATTTTCGGGTTTCTCACATATATAGAATTTTCATCTATAATAGCTGTTCCAATCGAACTGGAAGCTCTCGCACTCGTGTTCCTGTTGCGTTGAAAAGGGCGTTTGTCACGGCTGCACTCATTCCGACGACGCCGATCTCGCCAACGCCCTTGATGCCAAGGAGGTTCACCCGCTCGTCCTTCTCCGGCACCATGATGATCTCGACCGATAGCACATCGGCGTTCACCGGGACCATGTACTCGGCAAGGTCCACATTGGTATAGCGCGCAGCCTGCGGGTCGATTTCCGTGGCTTCGTGCAGAGCCGAGGACAGCCCCCAGATCACGCCGCCCATGAGTTGGCTGTGTGCGGTGGTGGGATTGATGATGGTGCCGGCGGCGAATGCGGACACGGCGCGCGCCATGCGGATTTCCCTTGTCCTGCTATGCACGCGCAATTCAACGAAGTGCGCCCCGAAGGAGAAGGTGACGACGTCCTTGCGGCGCGTGCCTCCGATATTCGCGATCTGCCCCTGGTAGAGGTTCGCCATCGCGTTCGCAGGTGCGCCCTCAGGCACGTTCTCGGCATACACCTCTACCCGGCCGCCCGTACGTCCAACCGCTGTGCCAATCGCTTCGTTTCGCCCGTCGGGTCCCACGAGCTTGCCATCCGTGAGAGCTAGTGCCGACGGATCAGCGCCATGAAGGGGACTGTCCGCAGCCTGGGTGGCAGCCTCCGAAATCCTCCGCCTGATCTCCTCGCACGCTTTGACAATGACGACCGTGGTCGAGGCGGCATTGGCCGATCCGCTTGCGGCGGTCACCGGCGGAAGATCGCTGTCCCCCATCTTCACCGTGACGTCCCCGACATCCAGACCAAGCGATCGTGCGGTGGCGACCGCTACTGTCGTGTAGGCTCCCGTGCCGAGTTCATGAGCCGCGAGTTCAACCGTCGCCTTGCCGGTCAACGTCAGCGATACGCGCGCTGCTGCGGGCGAGATCGTGGCTGGGTAGCAAGCTGAGGCGCAACCGTAGCCGACAAGCCAATCCCCATCGCGCATGGCTCCCGGCTCGGGCTTCCGATCACTCCAACCAAACCGCGCCGCCGCTTGATCGTAGCACTGCATCAGCGAGCGCGAAGAGAACTCCAGGCCGCTTACCGGGTCCAGATGCGTGTCGTTGATGCGGCGAAGCTCGACAGGGTCCATGCCGAGTTCGCAGGCCAACTCGTCCATCGCGCTTTCGAGCGCGAACATGTACGGCGTCTCGGACGGGGCGCGCATGAAGCCCGGCGTGTTTCGATCAGCGTGCACGATGTTCACGGCCGTCGCGATATTGGGGCAAGCGTACATCCGCGCCGTCGTTCTGGTGCCGGCGAGCGCGAAGGACGACGGTCGCGACGTCACTTCCCACCCTTCATGCGAGAAGGAGACAAGATGTCCGTCCCGGGTTGCGCCCAGCTTGATTTGATGCCGCGACTCCGCCCGATAGGTGGCGATCGTAAAGCCTTGATCGCGAGTTGCCGCCAACTTGACGGGGCGGCCGAGACGCCGCGCGGCGATGGCGACCCATGCCGTGTGCGCCAGGGGCATCGCCTTGCCGCCGAAGGCCCCGCCGACAAATCGCGAGACCGTCCGGACATCTGCAGGATCAAGGCCGAGTTGCTTCGCCACCGATGCCTTCAGCCCATACATGAACTGTGACGGCTGATAGACCGTGAGCCTGGGGCCATCCCAAACGCAGGTGGTGGTGTACAGCTCGATGGGATTATGGTGCTGCGTCGGCGTGGAGTAGCGGCGTTCGATCTTGACGGGTGCGGTCGCGAAGCCGGCCTCGGCGTCACCTTTGGCGGCGTCGGGCGCGCCTGCCCGCTTGAGCGGCTGCGTGTCCAAGCCGGCCGAGCCAAAACTCCCGCTTGGGGGCTCGCTGCTGTACGACACTTCGACCTTGCGTGCGGCTTCCCGCGCTGCCTCGAACGTCTCCGCGACCACTACGGCGATGATCTGGCCAGCGTGCCACACGCGGTCGCTATCCAGCGACGTGGGGGTCGGACCGCCATCCGGTCCGGGCAGCGCCTTGACCTGGGTGCCGACGTTCTCGTGAGTGAGCACGTCGAGAACGCCCGGCACCGCCTGGGCACGGTCGAGCTTGAACCCGATGACTTTGCCGCGCGCGAACGAACTGGTGACGAGGTAGGCATAGGCCGGATGAGCCACAGGCTCATCCGAGGCGTAGCGCGCCGATCCGGTGACTTTTGCGATGCCGTCGATGCGTGGCACGGGGCGGCCAAAGAGGGCAGTCGGGTCAATCGTCATGCTCACGCGCCTCTCTTCGTCGCTGGCGTTGCCGCGACCCGCATCGTCTTGGCTTGCATCAGCGCGCGTACGATGGTCCGACGGCCGAGTTCCGGCTTGTAGTCGTTGTGGCCGTTGGTTATGGCGCCCCTGAACTCCGCAGCGGCGGCCATCTCCGCGTTCGCCTCGGTAAGGGGCTTTGTGGTCAAGAACGCTTCTGCCGCGTGAGCGCGCCACGGGCGGTATGCCATGCCGCCGAGGCCAATCCGCACCTGGCGCACCAGATCTCCGTCCAGCTCAAGCGCAACCGCGGCCGAGGCGATGGCGAACTCGTACGAGGCTCGGTCCCGGACCTTCAGGTAAAGAGAGCGTTGCGTCCAGGGGCCTGCCGGCACGATGAAGGCGGTGATCACGTCGCCGGGTCTCAGATAGGTTTCAAGATGCGGCTCGCCCGCTGGCCGATGGAGCGAGGCGAACGGAGTCAAGCGCGAGCCTCGGCGGTCGGAGACTTCCACTTGGGCGTCGAGCGCCACCAGCGCCACGGCCCAGTCGCCCGGATACTGCGATATGCAGTTGTTATCGACACCAAGAACCGCGTGATTGCGATTGACGCCATGGATGGCGGCGCAACCGGAGCCGGGCACGCGTTTGTTGCACTCGGTCCAACTCGGGTCTCGGAAGTAGCTGCAGCGCGTGCGCTGCAGGACATTGCCGCCGAGTGTCGCCATGTTGCGCAACTGGGCGCTTGCAGCCAACTGGAGGCTCTGCGCCAGTACGGGATAGTCGTCCAAGACGGTGGGATGCGCAGCCGCGGCCGCCATGGTCGTAAACGCACCCAGGCGTATGCTGTCCGACCGGGTTTCGATGCCGGCGTGGGCGCCACGAAGCGGCGTGATGTCGACCAACCGCTCGGGGGTCAGGACATCCAACTTCATCAAGTCGACAAGAGACGTGCCGCCAGCCAGGAACTGCACCGCCGCATCCGTCTCGCCGCGGCCGGTCTGCTCGCCGAACTGGGCAGCCTGGCTTGGGTTGGCAGCGAGCGTGTAGGAAAAGCTGCGCATCAGGCACGCCCCATTTGTTCACGGGCCTGCTTGATCGCGCTGACGATCTTCGGATAAGCCGCGCACCGGCACAGATTGCCGCTCATGAATTCGCGAATGTCCGCGTCCGTCGTCGCATGGCCCTCGTGCACGCAAGCGACTGCGGACATGATCTGGCCCGGCGTGCAAAAGCCGCACTGAAAGCCATCGTGGTCGATGAAGGCTTGCTGCATGGGGTGCAGGGTACCGTCTGCGGACGCGAGTCCTTCGATCGTGGTGATCCTCTTTCCTTGCACGGCGACGGCTAAGCTGAGGCAGGACAGGACACGTTCGCCATCGATGTGCACTGTGCAGGCGCCGCATTGCCCGTGGTCGCAGCCTTTCTTGGAGCCGGTGAGACCCACGTGCTCCCGCAAGGCGTCAAGCAGCGACGTGCGCAGGTCCAATGCGAGTCGTCGCTCCTTGCCGTTTACCTCCAGGAGAATTTCCGGCTGCATGGGTTGACGCTGCGAGGACGGCGTAGCCTCTTCCGCTTTCCCAGCGAACGCAGCGGACGCAACAGGGGTAGCAAGAGTGCCGCCGAGGAGGCCGCGACGAGTGATGTCTTTCTTGGAATCGCTCATATCCACCTTTTCGCTCTGCGCAGCAGAGGGGGTGTTAAGCCTGAAGGCGCGGAAACAGGTTTATTGCCTTCCCGTCGCCGATGGCCCGTTGCGTTGTCGGATGCAGCTTCGCCGGGCAGAAAGCCGTGCAACACTCTGTCAGGCGCGACGATGCTCGTCGCGTCATCCTTCTGAAGGATGACATAAAGATACCAGTGTTTAGTTATTGCTGTCAATAGACTGACAAGAACGTCGAAGCGTGTCACATGACGCACACTGAGCGACCATGGAGGAGGGGCGGACATAGCAGAAGCGAACCGCCAACCGATCTTGCGCAGGGTTGATCGCACGGGCCGCCCGATGTGGACGCTGCGCGAAGCCGTCGAGTGCTACCGGGATGCGTTGGGTTTGCCGCTCGTGCACGCCATCACGGCCAAGGGCTGAAATACCTGCTCAACGCCCCCTGCGATCTGGATCGTGCAAGATCATGCGCGAGCCAGCTTGACGTGACGCTGGGAGCCGGGACTCAAGGCTGGAATGGCCGTGCTTCCTGATCTCACCTGCTTGACGCACGAGAAGCAGGACGCGCTGATCCGGGCGTTGTGGGCGCAGGTCCAGGCGTTGACGGCGCGGGTCACGGATCTGGAAGCAAAGCTCAATAGGCCGCCGAGGACCCCGGGCAACTCCAGCCTGCCGCCATCGAAAGGCCAGAAGCCGAACCGGCCAGAGAAGGGCAAGCGGCACGGCCCGCGCCCGGGCAGCGTGGGCCGCATAGGGTGGGGGCGCACACTGGCCGCGACGCCTGACGAGATCGTCGCTGCCCGGCCGGTGCGATGCGCGCATTGCCAGGCGGCGCTTGGTGATGCGGACCATATCCTGCACGGGCGCTACGACAAGATCGACCTGCCCCAGGTTGTGGCCGTTGTGACGCGGATGAAACGCTATGCGGGCCATTTGCCGGTGCTGCGGGGCCACGACGCTGGCGCCGGTGCCGGAGCGGCAGAGCTGCTTGACGCACGATCTGCGCGACTGCACCCACGCAATCGAGGACGGCGACCGAGTGTTCGCCCCGCGCATGAAGGCACCGATGCTGCTGCGCGCCGTCGTGCTCGCCCGACGGAGCTGCACCCTGGCCCCGAGTACCCGTCGCGAATACCACTGGCACCTCGAGTGCGCCCTCGACGCCGTCATGGGATTGGCATCCGCCCACCGCGACGGCCTGCGGCCGACCTGTTCGCAGGCGTGCGATCCGTTATCAGCACCGCCGCACACCGTGGCATGAGCGCCTGTCAGGCTATCCAGCAAACCTTACGCGGGCAGACCGCTCACCCGGGTTGAGCAGCGACCCGCCGAGCTGCGGCTCGTGGCAAGCGCACCGCCCTTCAACGACCTGCTGAACGGTTTCACGCGGACCGCCAAATAATATATTCTGCCTTGACAAGTGGATAACGCTGGCACATCCAGCACGGCAAGCCAAGGCGACGCTCAAACGGGGGGAGATGGGCATGCGGTTTCTCATGTACCACGACGGTGCGGCGGCCGGCGTGGCGGCGGCGGCCGAGGGCGCGTTCCACGGGCTTGCCCTGACCGACGCAGGCTGCCCGGGCAGCCTCGACAGCCTAGTGGCGGAGGGGCCGGAGGCGCTGGAGCGCGCCGGCCGCACGCTGCTGGAAGCGCCGGCGCTCGACCTCGACCGGCTGACGCTGCTGCCGCCGCTGCGCACGCCGCCGAAGATCATCTGCGTCGGGCTGAACTATGCCGACCACTCGGCCGAGAGCGGCTTCGAGGTGCCGGGCTACCCGACGATCTTCGCGCGGTTCGCTTCCAGCCTGATCGGCCACGGCGCGCCGATCATCCGGCCGCGGCTGTCGGAGCAACTCGACTACGAGGGGGAGTTCGTCGCGGTGGTCGGCCGCGGCGGGCGCAACATCCCCAAGGCGCGCGCGCTGGAGCACGTCGCCGCCTATTCGCTGTTCAACGACGCTTCCATCCGCGACTACCAGTTCAAGGCGCCGCAATGGACGGTGGGGAAGAACTTCGACGGCACGGGCGCCTTCGGCCCCTGGCTGGTGACGGCCGACGCGCTGCCGCCGGGCTGCTCGGGGCTGCGGCTGGTGACGCGGCTGAACGGCCAGGTGGTGCAGGACGCCTCGACCGACGACCTGGTGTTCGACGTGGCGACGCTGGTCAGCCTGCTGAGCGAGGCGTTCACGCTGCAGCCGGGCGACGTGATCGTCACCGGGACGCCGTCGGGCGTGGGCCTCGCCCGCAAGCCGCCATTGTGGATGCGGGCTGGCGACGTATGTGAGGTCGAGCTGGAGGGCCTCGGCGTGCTGCGCAACCCGGTCGCCGACGAGCAAGGGCAGCCGACGACGCTTGCGGAACACGCCGCCTAAGCCGAACCGGGGTGCAACCGCCGCAAAGCCACGAAGGCGCGGCATTGAGGGAGGCAGACATGACGCAGATCGGCCAGTTCATCGCCCCGTCCCGGCGCCCGGATGCGCTGGGGGTGCACTCGTTGGACCACTTCGCGCTCGCGGTCCCGGACCTTGAGGCGGCGCGCCGCTACTACGATGCGTTCGGGCTGGACGTGCGGGAGCGCGGGGCGGCGCTGGACCTTTACACGGTGGGGCATCCGCATCGGTGGGGCGTGATCACCGAAGGGCCGCGCAAGGCGCTGCAGCACCTGTCGTTCGGCATCTTCGCGGACGATGTCGAGCGGTTCCACCGGCACCTTGGGGCTACCGGCGTGCGCCGGTTGGACCCGCCGCCGGGGGCGGAAAGCAACGGGTTCTGGTTCCGCGACCCGGACGGCACGCTGGTCGAGCTGATGGTGGCGGACAAGTCGTCGCCGAGCGCAAAGTCGGACGCCGGGCTGGGCAGCGTGGGCGCCAACCTGCGGGGCGCGCCGATCCGGGGCAGCGCGGCGCCGGTGCAGCCGCGGCGGATGGCGCATGTGCTGCTGTTCGCGCGCGACGTGCCGCAGATGCTTGGTTTCTACACGAGGGTGCTCGGGCTGCGGCTGTCCGACGAGGCGGGGGGCGTGATCGCGTTCCTGCACGGCGTGCACGGCAGCGACCACCACATGGTCGCGTTCGCGAAGTCGGATGCGGCGGGCTTCCACCATTGCAGTTGGGACGTGGGCACGGTCAACGAC
>CAXTUQ010000308.1:0-7337 GCA_964247405.1 uncultured Acetobacteraceae bacterium | reverse complement strand
ACGCAACCAGGACTGGGCTGCCGCCCACCCGTGACCTATGAAGCCGGCATGCCAGCCATCATGACCAAGACGTAGCCCGCAAGCCGCCAAGCCACCGAACCGGGGCAATCCCAGATCGAGGATGCGGCCTTTGTGCGAATCGCGCCATGCTGAACAAGGACGATCACCGTGAACGGACATCCAGAGAAGGTCAGTTTCATCTGGTCGGTCGCCGACCTGCTCCGGGGAAGCTACAAGGCGTCCGACTACGGCAAGGTGGTCCTGCCCTTCGTGGTGCTGCGCCGCCTCGACTGCCTGCTGGAGCCGACGAAGCCGGCCGTGCTGGCGCAGCTTGCCAAGCTGCCCGCCTCGGCCGACCCGGAGATGCGCGAAAAGCTGCTCAACCGCGCCGCCGGGCACCGCTTCCACAACGCGTCGTCCTACACCTTCGACCTGCTGAAAGCCGACCCCGCCGGGATCGAGGCCAACCTGCGCGTCTACGTCGCCGGGTTCTCGGACAGCATCCGCGACATCTTCATCAAGCGGTTCGAGGTGCTGACCCAGGTCGGCAGGCTGGACGCCGCGAACCTGCTCTACCTGATCGTGTCGAAGTTCGCCGAGATCGACCTGCACCCGGACAAGGTGTCCAACCTCGCCATGGGCTACGTGTTCGAGGAACTGATCCGGCGCTTCGCCGAGCAGTCCAACGAGACGGCCGGCGAGCACTTCACCCCGCGCGAGGTCATCCGCTTGATGGTCAACCTGCTGCTGTGCGAGGACAGCGCGGCGCTGACCGAGCCGGGGGCGATCCGCACCATCTACGACCCGGCGTGCGGCACCGGCGGCATGCTCTCCGTCGCCGAGGAGTACCTGCGCGAATTGAACCCGTCCGCCAAGCTGGTCGCCTTCGGGCAGGAACTGAACCCGGAAAGCTTCGCGGTCTGCAAGTCCGACCTGATCATCAAGGGCCAGGACTCTGGCGGCATCGCGTTCGGCAACTCGTTCTCCGAGGACGGGCACCCCGGCGAGCGCTTCGACTACTGCATCTCGAACCCGCCGTTCGGGGTGGAATGGAAGAACGTCGAGCGCGAGGTGGCCGACGAGCACAAGAAGGGCGCTGCCGGGCGCTTCGGGGCCGGGCTGCCGCGCGTGTCCGACGGCTCGCTGCTGTTCGTGCAGCACATGATCTCCAAGTTCCACAAGGACGGCCGCCCGTCGCGGCTGGCCGTGGTGCTGAACGGGTCGCCGTTGTTCACCGGCGGGGCCGGGTCGGGCGAGAGCGAAATCCGGCGCTGGGTGATCGAGAACGACTGGCTCGAAGCCATCATCGGCCTGCCGGACCAACTGTTCTACAACACCGGCATCAGCACCTACGTCTGGATCATCACGAGCCGGAAGGCGGAGCACCGGCGCGGCCGGGTGCAGTTGATCGACGCGACCGGGATGTCCGAGAAGATGCGCCGCTCGCTCGGCAACAAGCGCAACCTGGTGCCGGAGGACGCGATCAAGCGGATCACGCGCCTGTTCGGCGACATGGCGGAAACCGAGGCGTCCAAGGTCTTCCGCAACGAGGACTTCGGCTACCAGCGCATCACCGTCGAGCGCCCGCTCCGCAAGCGCTACGAGATCACGCAGGAGCGTGCGGTCAAGATATTACGATCGGACCTCGTTCTGTCTCCGCCGTCCATCCGCAATCCGCAGACGGCGTTGAACGTGATCAACGAGGTGACGCTGGAGGACATCCAACTCCGCCTTTCTGCGGCGTTCAAAGCGGTTGGGGTTGGTCGGGTTTGGATGAGCCAGGCTGAATTCGGCAAGGCGATCAGGGCTGCGATCAACGAGCAGGACTTGAAGCTGTTGCCCGTCGTCGTGTCGTGGATCATCGAGAGCTTCGGCGGAAAGAGTCCCGAAGCTGAGCCATGCTGCAAAGGCAAGAAGATCGAGCCTGACCCCGACCTGCGCGACACGGAGGCCGTGCCGCTGACGGAGGACATCCAGGCCTACTTCGAGCGCGAGGTCCTGCCCCATGCGCCGGATGCCTGGATCGACCACGACAAGACGCGCCGGGGCTACGAGATACCGTTCACCCGGCACTTCTACCGGTTCGCGCCGCCACGGCCGCTGGCGGAGATCGACGCCGACCTGCGGCGGCTGAGCGCCGAGATACAGGAGATGCTGCGGGAGATTGCCGCTTGACCGTCCATAAGTCACGAAGTGCAACGTCGGCACATCCTGCATGGAAGCCAGTCAGACTGGATCGTGTAACAAGAATGGTGAAGGAGCAGGTTCGTTTAGACGATCTGCAAAGTGCTGAGGTATTCCATTATTCGATCCCGAATGTACAGGAATACGGCAACGGCATGGTCGAACCTACTGAGAGCATTCAGAGCGACAAGCTCTTGATTCGGCAGCCAACACTTCTTGTGTCGCGCCTAAATCCTCGGAAGGAAACGGTGATTTTGGCGGAGCCACATCTCTTGCCCACCGTTTGTTCGACCGAATTTGTTCCACTTGCCTCGGCAGGCCTTGACCTTCGATTTGGCTATTATCTCTTTCGATCTCTCCATGTGCGTGAGTACCTCAGTGCAGCCGTACGGTCGGTTACTCGAAGCCACCAAAGGGTTGAACCGGATGAGATCGCGAAATTGCAATTGCAACTGCCGGAGTCGCAAACGCAAACGCGTGTCGCCGCTTTCCTCGACCGTGAGACGGCCAAGATCGACGCGCTGATCGCGAAGCAGACCGAGTTCCTGATGCGCCTCGACGAACACCGCCGCGCCCTCATCACCCGGACGGTAACGCGAGGTCTTGATGCCTCGGCGCAGACGCACGACAGCGGCAGGCCTAATCTTGGCGTCGTCGCCTCATCGTGGACCGTGAAGAAGCTGAAGCAGGTTCTGCTGCGCATCGAGCAGGGCTGGTCTCCCCAATGCGAAAACCGTGTGGCAGAGCCGAGCGAGTGGGGCGTCTTGAAGGTTGGATGCGTCAACGGCAGCCGGTTCAAGGATGACGAGAACAAGGCACTACCCGCCAACCTCGATTCAAGGCCAGGCCTTGAGGTTCGACCTGGCGAGGTTCTCATGAGCCGAGCCAACACGGTCGAGCTTGTTGGAAGCATCTCTCTAGTTGAGGAAATTCGGCCACAACTGATGCTTTGCGACAAACTTTACCGGCTGAAGTTTGACCGCTCCCAAGTCGATCCGAGGTTTATGGTTTACTGCCTTGCGTCGCCTGTCGGACGGCAACCCCTTGAGGCTGCGGCAACTGGCGCGAGTCCATCAATGAAGAACATCAGCCAAGATGCCATCAAGGAGGTGTGGTTGGCTTTCCCACCTCTGGTCGAACAGCGTGAGATCGCGGACTTCCTGGATGAACGGCAAGACGCTGTTTCCTGTATGCAAACCACCGTGCTGCAAGCAATCGACCGGTTGCGTGAACGCCGCGCCGCCCTGATCACCGCCGCCGTCACCGGCCAGATCGACGTGACCGAGCCGGCGCTGACCGAGGCAGCCGCCTGATGCCCGACAGCCCCATCCACACCGAGCGCACGTTCGAGGATGCCATCGAGGACAGCCTCGTGTCGATGGGCGGCTACGTCCAGGGCGACCCCAAGGCGTTCGACGCGCCCCGCGCCCTGTTCCCCTCGACCCTGGTCGCGTTCCTCAAAGGCAGCCAGCCCGGCGAATGGGCGAAGCTCGCCAAGCTGCATGGTGCAGGCATCGAGGCCAAGGTGGTCGCCCTCGCCGCCAAGGAACTCGACCAGCGCGGCACGCTGGACGTGCTGCGCCACGGCATCACCGACAGCGGCGTGAAGCTGCGCCTCGCGTTCTTCCGGCCCGCCTCCGGCCTGAACCCCGAGGCCCAGGGGCTTTACGCCCGGAACGTGCTGACGGCCACGCGGCAGGTCCGCTACGCCGCCAAGAACCCGGCGCTGTCGCTCGACCTCGTGCTGTCGCTGAACGGCATCCCGGTGGCGACGGCGGAACTGAAGAACCCGTTCACCGGGCAGACCGTCGAGGACGCGAAGCGCCAGTACCAGCACGGCCGCGACCCGGCCCAGCCGCTGCTGCGCTGGAAGACCCGCGCCCTGATCCACTTCGCCGTCGATCCCGACCTCGTGTTCATGACCACCCGGCTGGCCGGCAAGGACACGCGCTTCCTGCCGTTCAACCGGGGGCGCGGGACCGGAGCGGGCAACCCGGACAACCCGCACGGCTACCGCACGGCGTACCTATGGGAGCAGGTGTGGGCCAGGGACAACTGGCTCGACATCCTGGCGCGCTTCGCCCACGTGGAGAAGTCCAGCAAGGGCGTGGATAAGGAGATCATCTTCCCGCGCTTCCACCAATGGAACGCGGTGACCAAGCTGCTGGCGCACGTGGCCGCCCACGGCGTCGGCCAGAACTACCTGGTCGAGCACAGCGCCGGGTCGGGCAAGTCCAATTCTATCGCCTGGGTGGCACATCGGCTATCCGGGCTGCACGGCGTGGACGACAGGCCGGTGTTCTCCTCGGTGAGCGTCATCACCGACCGGCGCGTGCTCGACCGGCAGTTGCAGGACAACATCTACCAGTTCGAGCACAAGCAAGGCGTGGTGGAGAAGATCGACACCAACTCGGCCAAGCTCTCCGCCGCCCTAAACAGCGGCAAGCCGATCATCATCACGACGGTGCAAAAATTCTCGTTCGTGGCCAACGTCGCGGGCAAGTCGGGCCGCGCTTACGCCGTGATCGTGGACGAGGCTCACGGCAGCCAGACCGGCGAAAGTGCCGCCAACCTAAAGAAGACGCTCGCGGCGGCCAGCCTGGAAAAGGCCGAGGCCGAAGACGCCGCCGGGGCCGCCGACGAAACCGAGGACGAGGTGCTGAAAGCGATCGCGGCGCGCGGCCGGCAGCCGAACCTCAGCTACTTCGCGTTCACCGCGACGCCGAAGAAGCGGACGGTCGAGTTGTTCGGCCAGCCCGGCGCGGACGGCAAGCCCGAGGCGTTCCACCTGTACTCGATGCGCCAGGCCATCGAGGAGGGCTTCATCCTCGACGTGCTCCGCCACTACGCGACCTACAAGACCTACTACCGGTTCGCCAAGGCGGTCGAGGACGACCCCAACGTCGAGAAGGACAAGGCCAAGCGCGCCATCGCCCGCGCGGCCAGCCTGCATCCCCACAACCTCGCGCAGAAGGCCGAGGTGATGGTGGAGCACTTCCGCGCCCATACGCGGCACAAGATCGGCGGCCGGGCGAAGGCGATGGTGGTGACCCGCTCGCGCCTGCATGCCGTCCGCTACAAGCAGGCGTTCGAGGCTTACCTCAAGGCGCAGGGCCACACGGACGTCGGCGTGCTGGTGGCGTTCAGCGGCACCGTGATCGACGACAACCAGCAGTTCACCGAGGCGGGGATCAACGGCTTCCCGGAGTCGCAGCTTCCGGAGAAGTTTGACGGCAGCGAGTACCACATCCTGATCGTGGCCGAGAAGTATCAGACCGGTTTCGACCAGCCGCTGCTGCACACCATGTTCGTGGACAAGCGGCTCAAGGGGTTGAAGGCCGTGCAGACGCTGTCGCGGCTGAACCGGACGTGCCCCGGCAAGGAGGACACCTTCGTCCTCGATTTCGAGAACGAGGCGGAGGACATCAAGGACGCCTTCGCGCCATACTACGAGCAGCCGGAGATCGACGAGCCGACCGACCCCAACCAGCTTTACACGCTGAAGGCCAGCCTTGAGGGCTGCCAGTACTTCTGGGCGCAGGAGGTGCTGGAGTTCGCCAAGGTGTTCTTCAAGCCGAAGGCGGCAAGGAGGACCTCCGACCAGGGCCTGCTGCACAGGACGCTCGACCCGGCGGTGGGCCGGTTCACGGCGGAGCCGGACGAGGACCGGCGGGAGGAGTTTCGCGGGCTGCTGCTCAGCTACGTCCGGCTGTATGGCTTCGTCAGCCAGATCGCCCGGTTCGGCGACCCGGACCTGGAACGTCTGTATGCGTTCGCGCGGCTCCTGCGCACGAAGCTGCCGAAGCGGGGCGGCGGCGGCCTGCCCGACCTCGATGACGACGTGACGCTCACCTACTACCGCATGGACCAGACCTACGAGGGATCGGTCACGCTGCCCGTCGGCGAGCCGCAGGTCCTCGGCGGGGCGTCGGAGGTGGGCACCGGCAAGGCGGCCGAGGACGACCTGTCGCCGCTGTCGGCGGTGATCGACGCCATCAACAAGCGGTTCGGCACCGACTTCGCCGAGGGCGACCGGCTGCTGATGGTGCAGGTGCTGGACGACCTGTCGGGCGACCCGGCGCTGGAAGCGCAGGCGCGGACCAACACGCTGGACAACTTCCGCCATGCCTTCGAGCCGGCGGCCATCGACGCCATCCTGCACCGCAACCAGCGCAACGGCGAGGTCGCCGAGCAGTTCATGGCCAACCCGGAGCTACGCCGGATGATGGTGGACGCCATGATGCTGGACTTCTTTCAACGGGCGCGTCGCGGGCAGTAATCAGGAGGACGCTGGCCCGTCCGCCCTCGTCGCAGGCCGTGAATCCGGTCCGCTTTCCTCAACCCGTTTTGCCGACCCATGCGCCACGGCCAGCGGGAGGCATGGACGCGGGAAACCCCGCGCGCCGAGGGATGCGGTCATGCGGCGGTCCGCCTCAAGGTGGACCGCCAGCCGGCCAAGGCTGGAGCCGCCGAAACCCGCCCCGTGTCGGTCCTCACCTGGCCGATGCGTTTCTCGTTTTCCCGGTGCCCGCCCTGGCTCTCGATCAGGAACATGGATAGACGGAGGAGTTCGGCGTCATCGCCCCGGCGCAGCACCTGTTCGCGTTGGGCGACGGCGAAATTAATCCCCTGTTCCAGCAATGGCGTCAGGAAACTGAGTGTCGTCATGATGCTGGCGCGGGACAGGCGGCTTGCCTCATCGACCATCAGGATTCCGGGCGCCCGCTTGCCAGCGATGATGTCAGCCCGTAACTGAGCGACGCGGCCATATGGACCGCCCGGCGTTCTGCCGTCCGGCGGACCGCGGCTTCGAGCGCGAGGTGGCGCGGCGGCTGGACCACTGAGCCAAGCTGAGACAGGGCCGATCATGAGCATGTCAGTGCAAACCCGCGCGGTGACGGAGGACGAGGCCGACCTGCGCCTGGACCGCTGGTTCCGCCGCCACTTCCCCGGCGTGACGCAAGGGGCGATCCAGAAGCTGTGCCGCACCGGGCAGGTCCGCGTCGATGGCCGCCGGGCGGACGCCGGGACCCGCTTGGCGCCGGGCCAGGCCGTCCGGGTGCCGCCGCTGCCGCCCGCCGCGGAGCCGCCGCCCGCCGTGCATGTCTTCAACCCCGAGATCGCCCGCGAGCTGGAGCGCATGGTGCTGTACC
>CAXTUQ010000307.1:0-7342 GCA_964247405.1 uncultured Acetobacteraceae bacterium | reverse complement strand
GTGTTCTGCCGGGTGGCGCTGTGCTTCGTCCGCCTGCTGGTGGCGCCGCAGTACCCGCGGTTGTGCCTCGTCCGCATCTCGGACGAGAGCGCGCGCTTCTCCGCGCGGCTCACGCGCTGGGTGGTCGGGGTGGGCGCCGCCGGCTACGCCGTGGGCCAGGTCGGGCTGGTGCTCGGCATGCACCTCTCCGCCCGGCAGGCGTGGTTCAAGCTCGTCGCCCTGGTGGTCGTCCTGATCCTGATCGGGGGCGTGCTGCGCTGCCGCCGGGCGGCCGCCCTCCGCCTACGCGCGCCATGGGACGAAGCGGGCGCCCTGGCGAGGCTGCGGGACCGCTTCGCCGAGGTCTGGCACCTGATCGCGATCTTCTTGCTCGCGGCGGTCTGGGTCGTTTGGGCGGTCGAGGTCCAGGACGGGATGGCGCGGCTCGCCTGGTTCGCGCTCTCGACCTCGGCCGTGCTGGCCGTGGCGTGGCTGGTCGGCCTCCTGCTGCTCGGGGGATTGGAGAAGCTGTTCCACCCCGGCTCGGGGTGCCCGGCGCCGGGACCAGGCTGATGGCGCGGGCGGGCACCTCCTATCCGATCGCGCGGTGGCTGATCGTGGGCGTGGTCGCCGCGCTGGCCGTCATGGCGCTGTTGCAGGCGTGGGGCTTCGCCCCGCTCGCCTGATTCGGGATTGGCTCGCTCGGTGGCCAAGTGCTGCCGGCGCTTGCCGTGATCCTGGTCAAGGTCGTGCTCGCGGTGGTGGCGTGGGAAGCGGCGAACGCCGGCATCGACCGCTACCCGTCGCGCCTGTCGCATACGTGCGACAGGTCCCGCGCCGCGCGGCTGCGCACGGTCCTGCCTTTCCTGAAAACGACGCTGCTGGCGGCCATCCTGCTGGTCGCCGGGCTGACGGTGCTGAGCCAGGTCGGGGTCAACGTCGCCCCGCTGCTGGCCGGGGCCGGGGTGATCGGGATCGCGGTCGGCTTCGGCAGCCAGACGCTCGTGGAGGACGTGATCACCGGGTTATTCCTGCTGCTTGAAGACGCCATGCAGGTCGGCGACACGGTCACGGTCGCGGGCATGACGGGCACCGTGGAGGCGCTCTCGATCCGCACGATCCGGCTGCACGCGGGCGATGGCTCGATCTACATCATCCCGTTCAGCGCGGTGGCGACGGTCAACAACGCGAGCCGGGACTTCGCCTTCGCCGTGAGCGTCGGCGTCTCCTACAAGGAGGACACGGACCGGGTGAGCGAGGTGCTCGGGAAGATCGTGGCCGCGATGCGGGGCGACCCGCTGTTCCAGAACCAAATCCTCGGGGATTTCAGCCTGTAGGGCGTGGACCAGCTCGGCGACTCCGCGGTGACGATCAAGGGGCAGGTGAAGACGACGCCGGCCGGGCGGTGGACGGTGCAGCGCGAGATCAAGCGGCGCTTCGAGGCGTTGGAGATCGAGATTCCGTTCCCGGTGCAAACGGTCTTCCTCGGCGACCGCACGCCGCCCGGTGCGCCGCCGCACGCGGACGATGCCCAGGCCTCGCCGCCGCCGCGCGCCGACCCCGCCCCAAGCCCTGGACCACACGGCTTGACCGAAGCCGTCGAGGGCAGCGCCGCGTCGCCCGCGCCGACGCCGATCCGCATTCATGCCGTGCCGCCCACCGCAGCGGTCTTGCGGTCAGGCAGCTTGCAACCGCAGGTGTCTGTTGGTGAAGCGTCGGTTCGCTGAAGGGATCTCCTGGTCAGCGAAGTGTTCAGCCGGGCGGAGACGCTGCTGCGACTGGCGCGATTGCTGCCGGGCGCACCGAGACGGCGCCGGGCGCCTTTTGCCGCCTGTTCGGGCAGGTGGGCAAAGAAGGCGGTCATGGCCCACCGCGTGCAAGATCGCTGTGCTGTTCCACAACGCCCTGCGGCGCGGCGCGGCATGGCCTCGCCGACCCCGGAGCGTCCTATCATAAAGAGCGACACAAGAAGCGCGTGGTGGCCAGTTTCCAGCGCTGGGCCAAAGCACCTGGCTACGTGCTGCAGGCAACCGACCCCACCCCTGCCGGCGCGGAAATTTCATGGGAAACCGACATTGGACGCGAGGGAAGGCGGTCGGATCGCATAGGGAGCACGATGGTGGGGTCTCCCGAGCGCGCTGAACCGCCTGAGCGGATGATCGTCAGGGTGCATCCGCTTCGCCAACCGACCCCGATCCGGATTTCAGGGCCGCTTGGAACCTGATCGTGGCTGCCCTGGTCTGGCGCCAAACCGCCCAAAGCCGACGCGGCCGGGGGTTGTGCGGGTCAAGGCGTGGCTGCTTGGGATCAGCCTGATGGTGCGCAGTCCATCCGGGCGAATGGCCGGGCCGACCGTGCCTATGGGGGAAGCCCAGCATGAGGCCGTTCACTCCCCAAAAGCGATGCCCGCCTCGCGGTATATGTCCTGGATCAGCCCCAAGATGACGCCGATCTCCGCCGAGGTGTCGTCGCGCCTGTGGCTCATGATGATGGGAGACGTGGCGCTGTCCTCGTCGAGGTCGCGGTAGGCCACCCCGTCCCGCCGCAACTGGCGGACACCGGCCGGAACCAAGGCGATGCCGGCCTGGGCCGCGACCAGGCCCAGTGCGGTTTGCAGCTCGCGCACCTCCATGACCGAGCGCAGGGTGACGTCCTGGGCACGGAACAGGGCGAGCACCTGGTCGGCGTAGCTCGGGCGCGGCGCCCGGGGATAAACCACCAGCGGCTCGTCCGCGAGATCGTGCAGCCACAACGGCCCAGGATGGTCCAGGAGCGAATGGCCGAGCGGGAGCACCGCGACGATCCGCTCGTTGCGGAGCAGCTGCCGCACGATGGCCGGGTCGTCGTGGGGAATGCGGCCGAAACCCACGTCGATGCGGCCCTCCTTGAGGGCTGCGGTCTGCTCCAGGCTGGTCAGCTCCACCAGCGCCACCTCCACGCCGGGCCGGGCGGCGCGGTAGCGGCGGATGACCTCGGGCAGCTTGCCATACAGGGTGGAGCCGACGAAGCCGATGCCGAAGCGTCCCCGCTCGGCCTCCCTCAGGCGGCGCATCATGGCCCGCATCTCCTCGACGCGGTCCAGTATCTGGATGGCCTGCTCGTACAGCAGCCGCCCGGCGTCGGTGAGAAACGCGGGGCGGCCGTTCCGGCGGATCAGCTCAACCCCGAGTTCCCTCTCGAACTGCTGGATCTGTCGGCTCAGCGGCGGCTGCGCGATGTGGAGCGTCTCGGCCGCACGGGTGAAGCTCCGCTCGCGCGCGACGGCGACGAAATACCGAAGTTGCCGCAAGTCCATGCCATACCCCGAAGGTATTTCATCGGACCAAATTGGTCTTGGACTGGGCGATTCAAATCACATAGGTCTCACCGCAAGGCGATGCACTACGCCGAGGCTGCCTGGCTGGCACCGGTCATCAATTCCGGATCAGACGCGGGATGAGGTCAACGAAGCAATACGGAGGGACGCATGCTCGACGCAATCCACAAGACGCTCGGCGAGGTCGTGCAGGATGACGCCGCAACCGGCCTGTTCCGCTGCAAGCGGAACATCTTCACCGACCCCGAGCTGTTCGAGTTGGAGATGAAGCACATCTTCGAGGGCAACTGGATCTACATGGCCCATGAAAGCCAGGTCCCGAACAAGAACGACTATTTCACGACCTTCATGGGCCGCCAGCCCGTGTTCATCGCCCGCAACAAGAACGGCGAGCTGAACGCCTTCATCAACGCCTGCAGCCACCGCGGCGCGATGCTGTGCCGGCACAAGAAGGGCAACAAGGCCGCCTACACCTGCCCGTTCCACGGCTGGACGTTCAACAACTCCGGCAAGCTGCTCAAGGTGAAGGACGGTGGCGAGGGCGCGGGCTATCCCGCAAGCTTCAATAAGGACGGCAGCCACGACCTGACCCGGGTCGCGCGCTTCGAGAACTACCGCGGCTTCCTGTTCGGTTCCCTCAACCCGGACGTGGTCCCGCTCAAGGAGCACCTGGGCGAGTCGGCAAAGATCATCGACATGATCGTGGATCAGTCCCCGGAAGGCCTGGAGGTCGTGCGCGGCTCGTCCACCTATGTCTATGACGGCAACTGGAAGCTGCAAACCGAGAACGGCGCTGACGGCTACCACGTGAGCGCCACGCACTGGAACTATGCCGCCACCACCAGCCGGCGCAAGGAAGCCGAGCAGAAGGATCACACCCGCGCCATGAGCGCAGGCGGCTGGGCCAAGCAGGGCGGCGGGTTCTACTCGTTCGAGCATGGGCACCTGCTGCTGTGGACGACGTGGGAAAACCCGGAGGACCGGCCCAATTGGGACCGGCGGGAGGAGTTGGCGACGCAGTTCGGCGAGGCCCGGGCTGACTGGATGGTCCGGCGGTCACGCAACTTGTGCCTGTATCCGAACGTGTACCTGATGGACCAGTTCAGCTCGCAGATCCGCACCTACCGCCCGCTGGCGGTGGACAAGACGGAAGTCACGATCTACTGCATCGCTCCCAAGGGCGAGAGCGCCGGCGCACGCACGCAGCGCATTCGGCAATACGAGGATTTCTTCAACGCGTCCGGCATGGCGACGCCGGACGACTTGGAAGAGTTCCGCTCCTGCCAGATCGGCTACATGGGAAGCGCTGCGCAGTGGAACGACCTGTCCCGAGGGGCTGCGCACTGGATCCAAGGGCCGGACGAGGGTGCCAAGGCTATCGGGCTGCAACCGCTGATGAGCGGCGCCAAGACCGAGGACGAGGGGCTGTTCGCCGTGCAGCACCGCTACTGGATGGAAACCATGCAGCGCCACATGGCCGCCGGGGGCGAGCACGTCGAGTCGGCCTGACCCAGCGCCAGGCCCGGCCTTGTGGCCGTTCCTTTCACCGCTTGCCAGCCTGCCCGTCTCGACGGGTCGTCCGGCACGCGCACGCCCTGAAAGCAAAGCCCATGCAGCTCACGCTCGAACAAGCCCGGCAGTTCCTTTATCGCGAGGCGCGCTTCCTCGACGACAAGGAGTGGGACGGCTGGCTGGCGATGTACGCTCCGGACGCGGAGTTCTGGATGCCGGCCTGGGACGACGATGACAAGCTGGTCGAGAACCCGCAGACCGACATCTCGCTGATCTACTACCCGCACAAGGGCGGGCTGGAGGACCGCGTGTTCCGCATCCGCACGGAGCGCAGCAGCGCCACGTCCCTGCCTGAGCCTCGCACCTCGCACAACATCACCAACGTCGAGATCCTGGAGCAATCGGACGGCCTGTGCAGGCTGCGCTTCAACTGGCTGACGTTCAACTTCCGCTACAAGACGACGGACACCTACTTCGGCACCTCGTACTACGCCATCGACACGTCGGGCGAGCAGCCGCTGATCAAGAGCAAGCGGGTGGTGCTCAAGAACGACTACATCCACCACGTCATCGACATTTATCACATTTAGCGGGCACATCTAGGCGGGAGCAAGCACCATGGCCCACAAGGTCGCGCTCAACTTCGAGGACGGCGTCACGCGCTTCATCGAGACACGGCCCAACGAGACCGTGGCAGACGCCTCCTACCGCGTCGGCATCAACATCCCGCTGGACTGCCGCGACGGCGCCTGCGGCACCTGCAAGGTGTTCGTGGAAGGCGGCGCCTTTGACGGCGGCGACTACATCGAGGACGCGCTAACCGACGACGAGGCGGCGGAGGGCTACGGCCTCGCCTGCCAGATGCGGCCCAAGTCGGACCTGGTGCTGCGCGTCGCCGCGTCGTCGGACGTGTGCAAGACGAAAGGCGCGTCCTTCAAGGCCCGGCTCAGCACGGTGGACCGGCTGTCCGGGACCACGCTCGGCTTCTCGCTGGCCGTGGACCCGGCGTCGCCGCTCGCTTTTTTGCCGGGCCAATACGTCAACGTCCTCGTGCCGGGGACGGACCAGAAGCGGTCATACTCCTTCAGCTCCGTGCCCGGGTCCAACGATGCGTCCTTCCTGGTCCGCGACATCCCGCGGGGCGCGATGAGCACCTTCCTGCGGGAACACGCGCAGCCCGGGATGCCGATGGAGTTCACCGGCCCGTCCGGAAGCTTCTACCTGCGCGACCTCAAACGCCCGCTGCTGATGCTTGCCGGCGGCACCGGCCTCGCGCCGTTCCTGTCCATGCTGGGGCGGGTTGCGCAGACTGGCAGCCCCCACCCGATCCACATGGTCTATGGCGTGACCAACGACGCCGACCTCGTGCAGGTCGAGAAGCTGGAAGAGCATGCCCGGCAGATACCGGGCTTCACCTTCTCCTGCTGCGTCGCAAGCGAAAACAGCACCTGCCCGCAGAAGGGCTACGTCACCCGCTACATCGAGCCTGCCCACGTCAACGGCGGCGACGTGGACGTCTACCTGTGCGGCCCGCCGCCGATGGTGGATACCGTCCGGCACCACCTGGCGGAGCAGGCGATCTCGCCGGCCAACTTCTACTTCGAGAAATTCTCGCCGAGCGGGGCGGTCACCGCCATCGGCGAGAGCCACCGGGCGGCATAGGAGATACCCGGTGATCCACCCCAAACGGTTCGAGGGAAAGACCAGCGTCGTCACCGGCGCCGCGCAGGGCATCGGCCGCACGGTCGCCCTGAACATGGCACGCGAGGGCGGGAAGGTCGTGCTGGTTGACCGCTCCGAGCTGGTGCGGGATGTGGCGAAGGAGGCGGCCGCGGCTGGCGGAGAGTGCCACGCCGTCACCGCGGACCTGGAGCAGTATGCGGAGTGCCGCCGGGTGATGGGAGAGGCGCAGGGCCGGTTCGGCCATGTGGATATCCTGGTCAACAACGTCGGCGGCACGATCTGGGCCAAGCCCTACGCCGAATACGAGGAGGCGCAGATCGAGGCGGAGGTGCGGCGCTCCCTGTTTCCCACCCTGTGGTGCTGCCGGGCCGTGCTGCCGCACATGCTGGCGGGTGGCGGGGGCGTCATCGTCAACGTGTCCTCGGTGGCGACGCGCGGGGTCAACCGCGTGCCCTACGCCGCGGCAAAGGGGGGCGTGAACGCGCTGACCGCAAGCCTGGCCTGGGAATGCGCGGAGCACGGCATCCGCGTCTGCGCCACCGCCCCGGGCGGCACGGACGCGCCGCCGCGCCAGATACCGCGTAACGCCGCGGCCCCGAGCGGGCAGGACAAGGAATGGTATCAGCAGATCGTGGACCAGACCGTTGGGTCCAGCTTCATGAAGCGTTATGGCACAATCGAGGAGCAGGCTGCGGCAATCCTGTTCCTGGCTTCGGACGAGGCCTCCTACATCACGGGCACCACCTTGCCCGTGGCGGGCGGGGACTTGGGTTAGCGCGGCCGCGCCACGGTTTGCGCGCGAACGGCAGCCGGGCCGAACCCGGCACGCAGGACGGGCGCCACGGCAAGTGG